>JAQTQJ010000001.1 GCA_028712255.1 Candidatus Omnitrophota bacterium | reverse complement strand
GGCTGACCACCCTCTCAGGCCAGCTACCCGTCAAACGCCTTGGTAGGCCATTACCCCACCAACTAGCTGATAGGACGCGAGCTCATCTCTAAACAAAAACCCTTGCGGGCCTCCTTTACTTACAACTACTTATGCAGCTGTAAACACATCGGGTATTACTCTCGCTTTCGCAAGGCTATCCCCGACTTAAAGGTAAATTACTCGCGCATTACTCACCAGTCTGCCGCTATATCTTTCCTCTCTTCAACAGATCTACCTTACGGCTTCACCATATCAAGAAAAAAGTATCGCTCGACTTGCATGCCTAATCTACGCCGCCAGCGTTCACTCTGAGCCAGGATCAAACTCTCCGAAAAATTCCGAATAAATTTGTATAATGGCTCTAAATGATTTATTTAATTTCAAACCTCATTAAATTGACCATATTAACTTCATTGCGGAAGTTAATGTTGGCCTCGCTTGGCAATTCAATTATCAAAAGAACAAGTTTTATCCGCCACTGAATCGTTGGCGGATTGTTTACCTTATGGCCTATAGCCGGGTAAACAAAAAAACGTCCCGACAAAGTGTCGGGACGCTAAATTTATTTTCTTGCGCCCTTATTGTCGATGGGTATTAACTAAAGAAAATTGTCAACTGCGTTTTAATTATTTTCACAATAATTTAACCCTTTTGGAAGGGAATACGTATTTTATTACAAAACGCTTTTTTGTCAAGAACTTTTTTTATTTATTTTTTTCTTTAATTAGAGCCTAAGTTCTTTATTCTACAGGGGATAAAAACCAGCCTTAGTCTAATGCGACATAAGCTGGGATATCTTAAAGATGGGTAAAAATAGGGCGATAACAATACCGCCGATAACAATACCCAAAAATGCAATCACCAGCGGTTCTATCATACTAGTCAATGCAGAAGCAGCACTATCAACCTGATCATCATAAAAATCAGCAATTTTAGAAAGCATTTTTTCCAATTGGCCCGTTTGCTCGCCTACGCTAATCATCCGCGTAACCATGGGAGGAAAAACTCCGCTTTTAGCCAATGGCTTAGAAATTGGTTCACCGTTACGTACACTTTTAGAACAATTAACCACTGCTTCCTCAACCACTTTATTACCCGAAGTCTTACTTACAATATCTAAAGCGCTTAAAACCGTTACCCCGCTTTTAACAAGAGTGGAAAATGTACGTGAAAATTTGGCTACGGCTAACTTACCCAAAAGAGGGCCAAACACTGGTAATTTTAATATTTGTTTATCAAACTGATATTTACCTTTTTGAGTCTTAAGATAATTTTTAAATAAATATATACCTAATCCAAGAGATAACACTGTATACAAGAAATATTTTCTTAATAGATCACTAACGAAAATTAAAACCTGCGTAGGCATAGGTAATGTTCCGCCCAATGAATCAAATATCCCTTTAAATGTGGGAACTACTTTAAGCAAAAGTACTCCAGTAATAATAATGGCCATAGTCACCACCACCGCAGGATAAACAAGGCTGGAAGTTATCTTACGGTTAAGCGCTGCTTGTTTTTCCATAAATGTAGCTAGGCGGTCTAAGATTTCGTTTAACATACCCGAAGCTTCACCTGCTTTTGCCATATTTACAAACAAATCGGAAAAGACCGCCGGATGTTTAGCCAAAGCATCACAGAAACTCATCCCTGCTTCTATATCACTGCGCACATTACCAATAATGCCCTTTAAATTTTGATTCTCAATCTGCTCAGCTAGAATTCCCAAGGCATTAACCAACGGAATACCTGCATCAATCATAGTAGCCAACTGGCGGGAAAAAATAACCAAATCATCAAGCTTAACTTTTTTATCGTTAACTTTAGATTTAACAGAAGTGGTTTTAGCAATTACTATAGAAACTACCACCAAATCTTTCTTATGTAATATATCCGCAACCTCTGCCTCACTGACAGCCTGGACTATCCCAGTTATAGTCTGCCCTTTTGCATCTTTGGCCGTATATTGATATGAGTCCACCCAGTTACCCCTTCCATATCCTTAACCCCAGCATGATTTAAAAAAACCAGGGTTAGAGATTATCCACTATTTTTAAAAATGCATCGACAATCTTAGGATCAAATTGCGTACCGCTATTACGCTTAATTTCCAAAATTGCTTCTTCTTTAATCAAAGGCACCTTTCTGTAAGAACGTGCCGAACGCATCGCCTCATAAGCATCAGCAACATGGATTATACGAGCACCCAAAAGTATATCATTGCCTCTTCTGCCTTCCGGATAACCTGACCCGTCATAGTTTTCATGATGCTGCCTGATTAAGTCTACCACTTCGTTTAGAAAAGTCAACGGTTCCAAGATCTGAGCTCCGATAGTAGGATGCTTACGTATTTGTTCCCATTCAAGTTTTGTAAGAGCAGAGGTCTTCAGTAATATACTATCTTCAATGCCGATTTTACCCAAATCGTGCAATTCACAAGCTTGTCGTAATACCTCAATCTCTTTTGTCGAAAGCTTCATATAATTGGCAATAGTAATAGCAATCCGTGCGACATTTTCAGAATGACTGTGTGTATAATGATCTCTGGCTTCGATTGCCTGCGCTAAGACTTTGATAGTACGCATATATGTCGAACGTAAATCTTCATAAAGACGGCTTAAATTAGTGGTGGCATCTTCGATTCTTCGGGCCAAAAGCACATTCTGTTTTTCCAAAGATTGATTATATTCTTTCAAACCCAGAGAAAATTTGCGATTAGCTAAAAGCAAGACGTGCAGCTTAATTCCCCTTTCAATGATAAATTTTAATTTTTCTGTGTTTACCGGGCGGCTTAATAAATCAAAAACTCCCAGGTCTATAAGTTCTTTTGCTTTCTGTTCCTCTCCTACTTCAATCAAAATTACTATAATACAATCGGGATCGATTTTTCTGAACTCATTAATCAACCAGACAATATCTACCTGCGGCATTCCATATCTTATAAAAACTAAATCATAACTATTCTGCTTTAAATTTGCTATGGCTGCCTGGATATCGGATTCCACTAAAATAGAATAAGCTCCCAAAGCAAGTATCTGCTCTTTAATATAAACGGAATAGGAACTATCGTCACACATCAAAAGTATTTTTCCGGAATTTGTCATAATTACTCCTCAGTAGTAATTCTTATTGCCTCATCCAAGGTAGTCTGCTCTTCTTTTACTTTCAAAAAAGCATCATCACGCAAAGTCTTCATTCCTAATTTGCCCACTGCATAAGCCTTAATTTCATCTATTGATTTTCTTCGAATAATCATCTCCCTTATAGTATCATCAATCAAAACCGTTTCCAATACCGCAATCCGGCCATAGAAACCTGTATTATTGCAATATTTACAACCTCCGGCCTCATAAAAAATAGCCTTATCATTAAAGCCTATCTTCTTCAGAAAATCTTCAGGAATTTGTATCGGTTTGCGGCATTTAAGACAAATTCTACGTGCCAAGCGCTGCGCACATAACATAATTATACTAGAAGCTACTAAAAATGGTTCAACTCCCATATCAATAAGACGGGTAATGCTTGAAATTGCATCATTGGTGTGTAAAGTAGAAAGCACTAGTTGCCCAGTTAAGGCGGCTTTAATAGCAATGTCGGCTGTTTCGGCATCCCTAATTTCACCGATCATAATTACATCCGGGCTCTGCCGTAAAATAGAACGCAGCCCTGAAGCAAAATCTAAACCAATATCCGGCTTAACCTGCATCTGGGTAATCCCTTCAACCTGGTATTCTACTGGATCTTCGATAGTAACAATGTTCCTGTCCAGAGTATTTAATTGATTCAAAACAGAATAAAGCGTAGTGGATTTACCTGAACCAGTAGGCCCGGTAACTAACATCATTCCAAAGGGTTTTGCTATTGCTTTCTTAAAATTAGTTGCAGGTTGCTCAGAAAAACCTAACTTATCTAAACCGATGGATAAATTACCCTTGTCTAAAGCGCGTAAAACAAACTTTTGGCCAAAAGTTGTAGGAAGGCTAGAGACTCGAAAATCTATTTCTCTGCCCTCCGCTTTTACCTTAAACCTGCCATCCTGAGGAATACGATTTTCGGTAATATCCAAATTAGAAATAATTTTAAGCCTGGCTAAAATCGCATTTTGATTAACCTTGGGAACTTTTAAAACATCAATAAGGGATCCATCTACACGGTATCTAATACGTAAACAATCGACTTCAGGTTCAATATGTATATCCGAAGCCCTTCTCTTTAAGGCCTGAGCCAATATGATATCAACTAACTGTACAATCGGAGCCTTTTGGCTATCTTGGAGGGCATTAGATAATTCTATCGTGTCGGTCTTAAGTAGCTCTAAACTCTTATCTGCGTCTCCTGCGCGGCTCAATGTTGATTCATCAAGGATATTCTGCATATCCCTAACTTCTTTATGATATTGGCTGTCAATAGCTCGGGTAATCTCATCTTCAGGGCTCAAAACGATATCAATGTTGCTACCGGTAAAATTACTTATATCATCTAAGGCAAAAATATTTAACGGATCAGACATGGCCACAGTAAGGGTATTGCCGATTTTGGATAAAGCAACGGTATTATAAAGCTTGGCCATCTGCTCAGGAATTAAATTAACGATTTCGGTATCAAACCTAAATCTTGCTAAACGTAAAGTAGGCAAATAAAGCTGTTCTGAAAACAAAGAAAGTAGGAGCTCTTCCGCAATGATTCCTTCTTCGACCAAAACCTTTCTTAAAGGCATCCCTTTCTCTTTCTGCAAGATTAAAGCACGTTCCAATTGCTCTTTAGTTATGTGGCGGCTCTTTAAAAGTATTTCGATTATATTTTCTTTTAATGAATGCATTTATTGCTATTCGTCCGGTGAAGTTACACGTAAAACTTCTTCAATTGTAGTTTGGCCATTTAAAGCAGCCATAATCCCATCCTCACGTAAAGTTTTCATTCCCTCAAGGCGCGCCTGATGCTTAATAAACTGTTCCTGTGAACCATTCAAAATCAGCTCCCGGATCTTCGGACTAATCTGTAAAGCCTCAGCAATTACAGTTCTTCCAGAATATCCAGTATTAAAACAATGCTGGCAGCCCTTTCCTTTATATAATCGCAATTTACCCACTTTGGATTTATCTAATTTTAAGCTTTCAGCAACCTCATCCTTAAGAATATACATTTCCTTACAATAAGAGCATATTTTACGCACCAGGCGCTGAGCCATAACGCAAACCAAAGAAGAGTTAATTAAATATGGTTCAACTCCCATATTCACTAAACGCACTACAGCACCCGCAGCTGTAGTGGTGTGTAAAGTAGAGAGAACAAGGTGGCCAGTAAGAGCACTTTTAATTGCAATATCTACAGTTTCATAATCACGTATCTCTCCGATCATAATAATATTGGGATCCTGGCGCAGAATCGAACGCAGGGCTACAGCAAAGCTAAGGCCGATTTCCGGCTTAGCAGTCACCTGGTTTATACCTTCCAGTTGGAATTCAACCGGATCTTCCACGGTAACAATATTCTTATCCGGACTGTCTACGGATTTTAATACCGCATAAAGCGTTGTGGTTTTGCCGCTTCCTGTCGGGCCACAAACCAAGATCATGCCATGGGGAAGCAAGGATACTTTATGCAAAACTTCCAATGCATAATCACTAAAACCTAATTTTTTCATATCCAGATTTACCTGTGATTTGTCCAGTATACGCAAAGCAACTTTTTCCCCATAGCTAGTCGGTAGGATAGAAACACGAAAATCTATCTGGCGATTAAGTACCTTTATTTTAAAACGCCCATCCTGGGGAATACGGTGTTCAGCGATATCCAGTTCAGACATAACTTTAATACGGGATACGATTGAAGCATGCATATTTCTGGGAGGTGTTTTTTGCTCCTGCAAGATCCCGTCAATGCGAAAACGTATACGTAATTTTTTATCAAATGGCTCAATCAAAATATCAGAAGCTTTCTTTTTTATCGATTCCTCTAAAATCATATTCACTACCTTTATTACCGGGGCCTCATGACTAATACGCCCCAACTCCTGGCCACTAGGGAGCACCTCTCTTTCCTCTTTAATTAATTCAATAGAAGAGACAGTCATCTCCTTAACTAAATCATCGATAATACCTTTGCTAGTATCCGGGTAAGATAATTCAATAGCTTGGTTGATATCCTGAGCCGAAGAAATTATAGGATTTATTTTAAAACCGGTGAGCGCCTGCACATGGTCAATAGCAAATATATTCAACGGATCAGCCATTGCCAAAGTAATGGTATCTCCCATTTTAGATATGGGAATAATTTGATAATGGCGGGCAATATCAGCTGAGATTATTTTTACGATATCCAGGTCAATCTTGAAACGTTTTAAATCGATTAAAGGCAAACCTAAACCTTCGCTTAAAGCGGTAATTAACTCGCCCCCCTTAACAAACTTAAGCTCTACGATAATATCGCTGAGCTTGCCTCCTTTAGTAGCCTGAACGCTAAGAGACTGTTTGAGTTGATCAACGCTAATAAGTTTATTATTTATTAATATTTCGGTGAGCCGTTCTTTAAGGGATAACATAAATATTCAGCTGTCAACGCTTCAATATTTAAATAATCTAATTATTCGATATCCTTATAATATTTCTCAATTGCTTTTTTAATATCGGAGGAAGTAGAAACAAAGGTCTGTACACTACACCCACTGAGTAACTCCACATCTTCAATAGCCTGGACATTTAAGGGATTAGACATGGCTAAGGTTAAATTATTGCCGATTTTATCTATCGGCACAAGCAAATATTGCCGGGCGACTCTACCAGGAATAATACTGGTAATATCCACATTCACATCATAACTGCCTAAAGGAAGGTAAGGAAAACCGTATTGGGCAGTTAATGACTGCGCAATATCATCCTCTTTAACAAATCCTAATTCCACTAAAATTTCACCGATTAATCCACCTTTATCCCGCTGAACACCTAAAGCCTGGTCCAATTGAAGCTGGCTAATAATCCCCCGGTCAAGTAGAAGCTCCCCTAATTGTTTATTATTAATTCTTCTTATCACTTTTTAACTCTCCACTTAAAAAGCTACTACCTTGTTTTTACCATCTGCTTTGGCTTTTTTTAATAGCTCCCTGGCCTTATTAATCAGCTGTTCGGCGGCAACTCCATCAAGAGGATTCTCAGCAACTCCACCGCTTAAAGTAATGCTTTTTGAGCTATCCTGGTCTGAAGAAAAAGTAACCTGGATTTTTTTACGTATCTCTTCTGCTACCTCATGGGCCTGACGCTTATTTCTCTCAGGTAGAATTAAAGAAAATTCATCATCGCCAGTCCTACCTGCTCGGTCAACTTCAGTAATAGATGCGTTTACCAAAACAGCAATCTTCTTTAAGGCCACTTCCGCACTAATTAGCCCAAATTTCTCACGGTAACTTTTAAAATTATCAATATCAAAAACAACAAACGCGCAAGGGCGTTGGTAGACAATTGCCCTGCGGATTTCTTCCTGTAGGCGACTAGTAATAAAATTCTGATTATAAAGCCCCGTAAGGATATCCTTAGTTTCCATTTTTTCGATACGATGGGCTAATATATCATTTTCAATGGCAATAGCTATTTGTTTTGAAAATATATCCAAGAGCTCAATATCCTCCTTAGAATACAAAAAGTTATCCCGGCTATTGACAATTCCCAACGCGCCCTTAACCTTTCCCCTTAAGAATATGGGCATAGACAAACAATTTTTCACCTGGAATTTAGCAAAAAATTCAGCGGCAAGCGCGTTATCTAAAAGATTCTGCTTATCCAGAATCAGAAGCTTATTTTGATTAAAAACCTTATTATACAAATCCTCTTTTACCCCCACATTTACCGTCATCAAATAATCAACCCCTGCACCATCGACGGCCTTTACGTAAAAAAATTCCTTATTATTTTCCTCTTTAAGGAGTAAAAATGCAGTTTCTGAATTGGCTAAAAGCCTGGATTTTTCAACTGCAATTTTCAGTATATCATCAAACTTTTCTCCTTGAGAGATGAGTGAACTTACCTGCAATAAATTTGATAGAATAAATATTTTTTTCTGGATCTCCAAATTTATTTCACTGGTTTTCTCGCTATAAGCTTTAAGTTCATCCATATTGCCACGGATACGGTTGGTAAGCTGATTTAATACATTACTCAACTCCCCGACTTCATCACCGCTCTGCACGTCCAATTTATGGCTTATATCCCCTGCAGCGATAACCTTGGCTTCTGAGGTTACCGCTGAAAGACGATCAAAAATTTCTTTAATTACCAAGAGGCCGATTATCGCTACAAACGCACTAATAACAAGGGAAACAACGATATCAATCTTAAATCCAAATTTAGGTAAAATATAATTTGAAACTAGATATGCGCAAACTAAAAGCGGTAAAATAGACATAAGCTGAAAAGCGACTATCAGCTTTTGCTTTATAGTGCGCGAACCTAATGAAAAACGATCCATTTTTTTATTCATATTTTCTCCGCAATTTATCGAAAATCTCGGAAATTCGGCTTTTTCTCAAATAATTATATCTCTTAACTCATCATATGGCAATAGATTTATTGAATTCTAGCAACAAACTTTCCTTGCTTATCCCCGTATCAATAAAATCCCAGGGTAGAAGCTCTGTAACTGATTTGTCATCAAGATATGCCTGTGGGTCAATCCCTTCTTCTGAGAATGCTTCCAGCCATTTAGAAAATAAAAAATAATTCGACCAGGCATCAAATTTTGCCCCTTTTCTATAGGCTGCCAGAATAACCTTACTCAACCTCCTATCCCCCCTAGAAAGGACTCCTTCCAAAAAACCCATTTGTGAATTATGGAAACTAAATTTAAGCCTCCTGTTTTTACAATGACTCCTTAAATAATCTTGTTTTTCTTTTATCTGGGTAATTGAATCCATTTTTAACCATTGTAAAGGCGTATGAGGTTTAGGGATTAACGGGTTTACACTAATATTAATTTGGGCCGGTGAGGTATTTATTCTTCTTTTTAATTCCGATGCCTCCTTTGCAAAATCAATTATTCCCTGTAAATCAGCTTGTGTCTCTGTGGGTAAACCGATAAGAAAATATAATTTTAAATGCTGGTATCCGCACTTATAAGCGGCTTCAATAGCCTTAAAAAATTCTTCCTCGGAAAAATCTTTAGCCAAAGACTGACGCAATCGCTGAGTCCCTGCTTCAGGAGCAAAAGTAAGGCCGGTTTTTTTAATCTTGGCGATCAACGTAGACACATTACCTAACAAAGCTTTTGCTTTTAGTGAAGGCAGAGATAAATTAACTCCCTGCTCTTTAAAGGTTTTAGTTAAATCAGAAACAAGATTCTCTAAATCAGGGTAATCACTTACGGATAAACCAGCTAAAGATAATTCCTCATAGCCAGTAGAAGCATAAGCAAGATTAGCTAATGAAACCAGTTTTTCTTTACTTTTTATTCTCAGGGGATAATATTGAGATCTGGCCTGGCAAAAACGACAGCGATTAGGACAACCACGCATAATCTCTAAAGTAATCCGGTCATGTATTAACGCAACATTTGGTACAATCCAATTACAAGGATAATAAGATGATTCGAAGTCGGCCACTACCCGTTTCTTGATTTTTCCGGGCACATTAGCCAACTTCGGATAAAAAGCAACCAGCTGGCCAGCTGCATTGTAATCAACCGAGTACAGTGAAGGCGCATAGACTCCCTCTATTTTAGAAAACTCAATTAAAAGATTCTCTTTTGAGAGCCGGCCGCTTTTATAATCTTTCCTAAGATTCCGATATGAAGTTAGAAGCTCTAGAATAGCTTCCTCTGCTTCACCGATGATAAATAAATCAAAAAAATCAGCAATGGGTTCCGGATTAAGAGTAGTAGGGCCTCCTCCGATAACTAAGGGAAACCGATTATCGCGTAACGAAGATTGCAGCGGCAACCCGGCAAGCTCTAAAATATTCAACACATTAGTATAATTTAACTCTGAACCAAGAGAAAACCCAAACATATCAAAATTAATCAATTCCTGGTTTGATTCCAAAGAAAAAAGGCGCTGGCTTCTAGCCCTTAATGAAGCTTCCATATCAGCTTCAGGAGCAAAAAACCTCTCGCAAACTACATCATCTATATTATTTAAAACACCATAGATAATGCGCAGGCCTAAATTACTCATCCCCACTTCGTATAAATCCGGAAAACCCAAAGCAAAACTCATAAAAGAAGAATCAAAATCTTTTTTGGATACATTCCATTCGCGGCCCATATATTGGCCGGGCCGGTGTACATTAGTTAATAAGTCTTCAATCATAAATGAATTTCTCGATTTAAATCTGGGGACGGTTCTCGCAGAGAACCGTCCCCTTTATTTAAAAAACATTCCTAGTTCGATCGATATTTACCAAAACACCTAAAGCAATAAAGGTTACCACTATACTTGAGCCACCGTAACTCATTAACGGTAAGGGCAAACCGACTACAGGAGCCAACCCCATGTTCATAGCGATATTAATAAACACCTGTAATGCCAATAAAAGAGATATTCCATAAGCAAGCAGCCTTCCAAATGCATCTTGCGTCCTCTGAGCGATAACGAAACCTTGACGTATAATTAAATAATACAGGCATATAAGCAACAGGCTTCCCAAGAAACCCCACTGTTCAGAAAAAGTGGCAAAAATAAAATCCGTATGCGATTCGGGTAAAAAATATAGTTGACTTTGAGTGCCACTCAACCAACCCCGGCCAAAGAAGCCTCCGGAACCAATGGCTATGCGTGATTGAATTATCGTATATCCGGCGCCCAGTGGATCTATATTTGGGTTAAGAAACACCAATAACCTCTGCTTCTGATAATCATGCAAGAAATTCCATAAAAAAGGCAGAGGCAAAACTAATAAAATTAGAAAGATAAATATATATCTTAACCGAACATTGGTAAGATAGAGCAAGCAAACAAAAACCAGCATTAGCATTATTCCACTACCTAAATCCGGTTGTTCAATAATCAATAACATTGGGACTGCTACAAATATAAACGGTAGGATTATTCCCTGAAAAATACCAAACTTTCCGCTCATCAATGAAGTATCATCAACAGATTTACGGCTAAAATAGCGGGCCAAAAATATTATAATTGCCAATTTTGCAAACTCCGATGGTTGAAAATTAAACCAGGCGAACCTAAGCCAACGCTGCGCCCCTAATCTTATGATACCAAGGATAAAAACTAAAAATAGAAAAAATAGAGCTCCCCCATAGATTAGATAGTTTGCATCCCATAGTTTACGGTAATTGAATCCACAAACGAGAAAGAAACAAACTAGGCCAATTACCAACCAAAGCAACTGACGCATGTATATATCCTGCCAAACCCCTTGTTTCTGATAAGTACTGCTGTAAATAGACAAGACTCCCAGCAAAGAAATAATTAGAGCAAAAGTTAAAATTCTAAAGAATGAATTCTTCATATTAACCCTTGATTGTTCATCTCCTCAATGATTTGTTTAGCAATAACGCTAGCGGCATACCCTGGGCCACCGTTTTCTAAAAAAACACAGATTACAAATTTAGGTTTTTCAACCGGGAAATAACCCGCAAACCATGCATGAGTAGTCTTCCGAAGCACCTGGGCAGTGCCGGTTTTGCCGGCAACTCTTACAGGCAACGTCGATAAAACATTGCCGGTACCTTTTGCATCAGATACCACCCTGGCCAATCCATTGTTTACTATATTAAAAGTACTCTTTTTAAAATTTACTAGCATTAATTTTTTCTTTTTTGCGCTAAAATCCAATCCTCCTATAGCTTTAACAATATAAGGACTTGTTAGAAATCCGCCATTGGCAAAGGCCGCCATCATATTGGTCACCTGTAAAGGCGTAACCAAACAATCACCCTGTCCAATTGCAAAGTTTGCGGTATCCCCATCAAACCAGCTTTGAAATTTATTTATCTTTCTCCATAAGGGAGAGGGAATAAAACCACTTGTCTCATATGGAAGCTCAAGCCCTGTAATTTTAGCCAACCCCAGTTTCAAAGCATAATCATGAATATTTTGCGCTCCGCAAAGTAGCCCGGATTTATAAAAAAATACGTCACAAGAATGGGCGATAGCCTGGAATACATTCTGCTCTCCATGCGTTTCCCAACAGGAAAATTTTCTTGTTCCAACCATAGTTGAACCCTGGCAAAAAAAACTAGTAGTAGTATTTATTTTTTTTAATTCAAGAGCAGCACTTGATACAACTACTTTAAATATTGATGCAGGAGGATAACTCGAACTGATTGCCCGGTTAATTAACGGAGCATCGGGATTGTTAAATAATCCGGCAATAAGACTAGAACGGTTATTTACAAAAACAGCTGGATTAAAATTAGGATAGCTGGCCATTGCCAAAATCTGGCCGTTCAAAGGATCCATTAAAATTACACTCCCCTTTTTTTCATCCAAACAGTCTTCTACAATTTTCTGAATCTTAAGATCTATTGTAAGCTCAATATCCTTACCATTAGATGGAGACTGGAAACCTAAAACACGCGTGACTTTACCTCGGTGGTTTACCTCAACAGATAAGCCTCCTTCCTCCTGCCGTAAATAATAATCATACCTTTCCTCTACCCCACCAAAACCCA
Source organism: Candidatus Omnitrophota bacterium (assembly GCA_028712255.1). Lineage (NCBI taxonomy): Bacteria > Pseudomonadati > Candidatus Omnitrophota > Candidatus Omnitrophota bacterium. Next base: position 199,589 of record JAQTQJ010000001.1, on the reverse strand, counting down.
CAATATCTTTAGTCTTATATCCATAATCTTCCAATTTAGTCAGGCGCCAACGATCAATCTGGTTAACATAACCCAAAACATGGGATGCTAAAGCGCCATACGGATAATGTCGCAAAGGCCTGGTTGTTATAATAATACTAGGCTCTTCTGCCCTGTACTCTCCGAGTAATATTGCTTTTTTAAGATCGATATTACTAGTTACGGTAACCGGAACACTGGAAGAAATAAAATTCTTCTTAAATGCTGCCTTTAACTGCGCGGCTTCTATGCTCAATATATGGCTTAACCTGGTTAAAACATAATCAACATGGTCTAGTTCCTGCGGTAAAATCATTACATCATAAGAGATCTTATTATCTACGATAACCTGGCCATTTCGGTCTAAAATATTTCCTCTTGCTCCAGGTTGCGGTATCAGGCGAATTGAATTGTTGTCGCTTAACATACGGAATTTAGCCCCCTGCAGCACATCCAGGTTCAGGAGTCCAACCATTAAAACACCGAACAAGAAAATAATTATTAAATTTAAAATACCCTTTCTTCCCATATTTAAGAAATTATGAAACTATTTTTTTAGTAAACTTAAAAATTAAAGGTGATACTGTTGCTGTATAAGTTGAAGAGATAATGAGGTTACGTAAAAATATAGCCGGGGGAATTATTAAACCGGAGTTTATAATTTGCAGGCCGCTGATAATATTATTTAATAAAGCTGCAATCAGCACTATTGCAACTCTTACATAGCCATTTTCGGTAGATATTTGCCTGCTCAAAAGATGGACCAAATAACTCCATATACAAAACAGAATTGTATTAACCGCAAAAAACCCTGGTAAAAACGCATCCTTAGTTAAGCCTGTTAAAAGAGCAAAAACTAAAGCAATCTTAAAATCCAAATAAAAAACTAAAGCCACAACTAAAACCAAAAGAAAATCCGGTTTACAATTAAAAAAACTTAAAAAAACCGGCCAAGTTAATTGTAAAGAAACCAGTGCAATTATAACTAATAAAAAAAACCATTTTTTCATGGAATAATTACAAATACCTCTTCAATATTGGCAAGTTCCACTGCAGGCTTAACTACCGCGAATCGGTTGAGCCCGGAAAAATCGCTGCCTATATTAATCACTTTGCCGATCACTAAACCCTTAGGATAAATTTGGCTTAAATCAGAGGTAATAACCAGGTCACCAACGGTAATCTGCGCATCTTCAGGAAGATAGCGCATAATTAAGTTTGAGCCAAGAGTCCCGCTAACTAACCCTTCTTGACGACTACGCTGCACAATACTTGAAATACCTTGGCTGGAATCATTGATCAACAACACTTTACTGGCATTATCTAAACTTTCCACTACCCTACCCACCAATCCTTGAAGATCAATTACCGCCATCCCTGGCCTTATTCTATTATTTTTTCCCTTATCAATAATTACACTACAGGACCAGGCCTCAAGCGAGCGGGCAATTACCCTGGCGGCAACCAAGCGCAGAGGAGATTTTTGTTTAAAATTAAGCAGCCCCTTCAGGCGGGCATTTTCCTGATTAAGTTCCTGCAGATTAGATAATTGCCATCGTAACGCACCGACTTGCGCGTTTAAATTTTCAGCTTGAATCATATTACGATGATAAAATATAATACCGGAAAGTTCATGCTTAAGTAAACCAACAAAAGAAAGCCCAGGGGTAAAAACACCTTGAATAGAATTTTTAAAACAAGATAGAGTATTGGAAATCAGAAATAAACAAGAGGCAATAAGAATAAAACTGATTAGGGTTTTGCGGGATAACTTAAACACATTTAACCGGGAATCAATGGCTGGCTTTACACCTGGCGCTAACAGCACCTGACCCTTAAAAGAATTAGGCCAGTGTTCGCTGACGGCGAAGAATTACGCCAGTATCTCCTTGTAGGAAGATTTAATTACGTACTTCGGTTTTCACCGATACGGTTACTTTCTTAAGATACTGAATTTCGCTAAGCACGATTCCTGTTCCATTGGCAACGGCAGTAATTGGATCATCGGTTATATGTACAGGAAGGCCAGTCTCTTCAGAAATTAATTTATCTAACCCTCTTAATAATGAACCTCCTCCAGCCATGACAATACCGTGATCAATCAAATCAGCGGCTAACTCCGGAGGAGTCCTCTCTAACGAAACTTTTGTAACTTCCAGTATCGCACGCAATGGTTCCTGGAGAGACTCTCGTATCTCTTCACTAGTAATGGTCACAGTTTTAGGAAGCCCAGCAACCAAATCTCTTCCCTTTACCTCCATACTCATCTCTTCTTCTAAAGGATAAGCTGATCCAATCTTTATTTTGATATCCTCTGCGGATCGTTCGCCAATCATAAGATTATATGTTTTTTTAAGATACTCGATTATTGCTTCATTCATCTCATCCCCGCCAATACGGATAGATTTTGAAAAAACTGTTCCCGCTAATGATATTACCGCAAGCTCCGTAGTTCCGCCTCCTATATCGATAATCATATTACCAACCGGTTCCTGAATAGGCAGCCCTACGCCAATAGCCGCGGCAATCGGCTCTTCAATCAAAAATACCTCTCTTGCTCCAGCGCGCTCTGCAGAATCCTTTACCGCCCGTTTTTCTACCTCAGTTATTCCTGAAGGAATTGCAATAACGATTCTGGGCCTTACTAAAACTTTACGGTGATGCACCTTCTTAATAAAATACCGAAGCATAGCTTCGGTAATTTCAAAATCAGAAATGACTCCATCTTTCATCGGCCTAATGGCGATAATATTACCGGGAGTACGTCCAAGCATACGCTTGGCTTCATCACCTACAGCTAAGACATGCGAAGTACCGCGTTCAATAGCCACAACAGAAGGCTCACAAAGTACTACACCTTCACCCTTAACAAAAACTAAAGTTGTAGCTGTCCCCAAATCAATTCCCATGTCATTGGAAAAAAGACCTAAAACATAATTAACTGCTCTTTTTAACTGTTGGCTCAAACTTCCCATATTATCTCCTCCCCACAAAGGGGGCATCAATACAATTCCATTTAAACCGAATGTTTTATAAGCACGGGGTGTTAATTACGCAGTAGGAGGATTTTAACAAAGATTGAACCCAATGTCAAATAAAAACTTACCAAATTTAATCAGGCTTATTTTTTAATAAACTATTCAATGCGCCTAAGAAACCTGGAAAGGATTTACTGATACAACTGATATCATCGATCTTAGAGCTGCCTTCTGCAGCAAGAGCCGCTACTACCATACTCATGGCAGTGCGATGATCTCCGAAACTCTTAAGGTTTGCGCCACAAAGATTTCCTTTACCTTTTATGATTAAATTTTCCCCCAAATTATTTTTGTTAATTTCAATATCTGCGCCCATACGTCCTAAATTACTCACCATAGAATTAATACGATCTGTCTCCTTAACTCTTAACTCGCTTACCCCTTTAATTATAGTTTTACCCTGAGCAAAACAAGCAGCCACCATAAGAATTGGCAATTCATCAATTAAAGAGGGAATTTCAAAAGAATCAATTATAATGTTCTTCAGCTTGCTGCTACTTATTATAATATTTCCAACAGGCTCAGATCCTTGTAATTTATTTTTATGAAGCGGCATAACTTTAATTTTAGCATTCATTCTTTTAAGAATGTTAATTATCCCGCTGCGGCTAGGGTTAAGGCTCACCTGCTCAACAACAACTTGAGACCTCGGAATTATTGCCGCCAACACCATAAAAAAAGCTGCTGAAGAAATATCTCCTGGGATATAAATCTTGCCCGGAGTAACTAAATCCTTGCCCGGCTTTAAAGTTATGCTGTTCTTATTCACAACAATATCAGCACCAAAAATTTTAAGCATACGTTCAGTATGATCGCGTGTCTTTATTTTCTCTAAAATCTTAGTCCTGCCCCTAGCAGATAAACCTGCCAAAAGAATCGCGGATTTAACCTGAGCTGAAGCAACAGGCATCCGATACATAATCCCTTTAAGGTTTCCGCCTCTTATAACTATGGGTGTGTACTCTTCTTTGCCTTTTATTTTTGCCAAAATATACGCTCCCATCAAACGCAAAGGCAGGTTCACCCTGGCCATAGGCCTCAATGATAAATATTTACTTGTAATAATTTTAACCTCAAAATCCTCTGCGGCCAATATACCCAGAAGTAAACGTAAGGTTGTCCCGGAGTTATTCACAAAAATTGGTTTATGAGGTTTTTCAAAACCATCCCTACCCTTACCTAACACTATAACCTGATTACTTTTTCGCACTATCTTAACCCCTAAAGCACGCAAGGCACCTAAGGTGGCTAAAGAGTCATCATGTATGGGAAAATTTTTAAGGATAGTTTTGCCGTAAACTAAAGCACTTAATATGAGCGCTCGATGGGCTATAGATTTGTCGCCAGGAAGGACAACTTTACCGTAGGGTATAAATTTTTTTTTAACTAGAAAGGGCCTTACCCTGTTAGAGAATTTTCCGGTTGCTCTATTAGCAAATTTTCTAATAGGGTTCACTTTATCTTTTGTGTTACCTTATCGTTTTCCCGTATCAAATCCTTGAATTCAGGCGCAAAACCTGCAGCAGACATCGATTCATGGACTTTCTCAACTTTTAGCTCACTAATATTCCTACCGTCACGGGAAATCGTAAATTCATCCCCGACGATTACTTTATCTTTGCTTCCCAAATTAATTACCGCAAAATTAAATTCTTTATTTACGATCATAATCTTACCTTCGAGTATATTTAACGCGGAATTTTGTATTGGCTTACCGGTCTTTGCCTGCTTTAATTCAGCAGCTTTAATCTTATCATTGATTTCTTTAGCTTTGCCTTTGGCAGTGTTATCAATAATAACAGGTTCCCCGCCAACAACAACCTTGCCCAGTTCTACTCCTCCAGAGCCATCTTCCATATTCTTAATTTTGTTTTCCAGCTCAGTTTTTTGCTGTTGGATAATTTTCATCTGCTCATTTATCTTTTTACCTTCTTCAGTGGCAGTTTTAAGCCTATCCTCAAGGTCCTGACGCAAAGATTTCTGCTGTTGGATATCTGCGTTAAACTGCTCTAATTTATTGGATGCTTCTGTAAGGGCTGATTTTTCCTTAGTAAGTTCGCCAGTTAAGGACTCCACTTTAGAACTAGCTTCTTGCAATTTAAGGGTAAGTTCGCTTGCGGCCTTTTTGGCCTCCTCAAGCTTATTCTCGGTTATACGCTGACGTTGCTCCAATTCAGTAATCTTATCTTGAAGCTGGAGATTTTGTGCGTGTTCTTTTTGATATAAATAAAACGATACTGCGGCAAGAGATAAGAAAATAATAATTAGAACGATTAAAACAGGTAATATAATTGTACCTTTGCGATACATTTTACCTCCTTACCCACAAGGGTAACACCAGCGCAACACCTTTAAGCGCTGGGTGTAATTTTATTATTTAACCATACTGATTAAACATTAATGTATCAAAAGGTTAGGGAAAAATCAAGCGATATTTTTTTTAATGAAATCCTGAAATTCTGTGGGGAGCTTGCTTTTGAAATGAACGAGCTTATTGGTAGAAGGATGTATAAAGCCTAGCTCTTGTGCATGCAAAGCAAGGCGGCTAAAATTATTATTTTTTCCGTATTTAGTATCACCTAAAATAGGGTATCCCAAATAAGCCAAATGCACCCTGAGTTGATGCGTCCTGCCCGTAAAAGGGCTTAACTCCAGGAGACTAAAATTCTTGGATCGTTTTAATGTCTTATAAAATGTTTTGGCGTATTTGGTATTCGGCGCAAAACTAACAGCCATACTTTTACGCTTTAAAGGATGCCTGCCTATAGGGGCCTCAATTACATCTTCATCGAATTCAACGCGGCCGCAAACTATAGCGATATATTTACGCTGGATGCTGTGCTGGGCAAACTGTTTGGCTAATTTTAAATGGCTGGCATTATTTTTGGCGATAACTAAAAGGCCGCTGGTATCTTTATCCAGGCGATGGACAATTCCAGGGCGATTTTTATTAATATCGGATAACTGCATCTGGCGGCCAAGCAAAGCGTTAACTAAAGTATGCTCTTGGTTACCAGCAGACGGATGCACAACCAAACCGGGTTGCTTATTGATAACCAATACGTCATCGTCCTCATAAACAACTTCAAGCGGGATTTCTTCCGGTAAAAATTCTGCTTTCTCTTTATCGGGAACAATAGCCTTTACCTGATCCGCAACAGCCACTTTATGATGAGGTTTAATTATTGACTTGGCATTTAAAAAAACTTTTCCTTCATGGATAAGCTTCTGAATAATTGTTCGGGAAAGGCCTAAATTATTCTGTTCGGAATAATCCGTCAAAAATAAATCCAGCCGCATCAAGGCCTGTTCAGGCAAAACCACAACTTTCAATTCTTTCATAATTATTTTTTCTTATCGTGTAGTATTTTAATAAATACCAAGAGAAAAACAAAGAACATCACCAAAGACAAAATCTGAAAGAGAGTTAACCCACAGAAAATCCTGGGGCTATCATTACGGAAATATTCGATAAAAAAACGTTTAATAGGATAAAGAAAAAGGTAGGCACAAAGTATCTGGCCCGTTGCATGCTTCCTATTCTGCATAAATCTTAAAATAAAAAAAATCAAAAGTAAAAGCAGCGAAGAATACAGTTGGGTAGGTATTAGAACCTGATCAAAAATTTTAAAATATATCCCAAATTCAGAAGGCCGCCCGTAACAACATCCGTTTAAAAGGCATCCTATCCTGCCAATTGCCTGCCCCAAGGCAATAAAAGGAACCAACAAATCCAGGGTCTTAAAAAGGCCCATCTTATTTTTTTTAATAAAAATTACCGCCGCAGCTGTACCAAAAATTAGCCCCCCAAACCAAGCCATTCCTCCATGCTGGAGCATAATAATCTCAAGAGGATTGCGTAAATAAAAGCTGAAGTTATTTAAACAATAAAAAAACCGGGCGCCGATTATTCCAAAAATAAATACAAAGAAACAGAGATTAAAGATTGACTCCGGGTCAACCCTCTCCTTTTTAGCCTGTAAGGAAGCCAGATAAACACAAGTAAAAAAAGCCAAGACCAGCATAAGGCCGTATGAATAAATCGTAAAAGATCCGATGTGGCAAATCTCAGGCAGCATTTTTCTTAAATAATAACTCCCAGCTTAATAAAAGCGCAGCTACAGTTATAACAGAATCAGCCAAGTTAAAAACCGGCCAAACGCGAAAATCTAAAAAATCAATTACAAAACCAAAACGTAGGCGGTCAATAAGATTTCCTATTGCTCCTCCTAATATCAGGCTCAAAGACACTTTGTAGATAACTGAATTCCTTTTATCCCGCAAACTGCAAATAATAAGGATAACTGCAACAAACGAAATCAATAAAAACATGGACAACTGATTCTGAAACATTCCAAAAGCCGCACCACGATTATACACCAGCGTTAGATTGATAAAATTTTTTATTAGGGGAACTGGATTATTTAACTGCAAAAACTTTGAGGCAAGGAATTTTGTGGCTTGATCTAAAAAAATAACGCTAGCAATGATGATAAAAATCATCTAATAATGGATTTATTACTTTTTTTCTCTCTTTTGTTGACACTTAATGCACAGGCGAGCTGACGGGACTGCTTTAAGGCGGATTTTAGTGATTGTCCCTTTGCAATCATCGCAAATACCAAATGTACCATCTTCGATTCTCTTTAACGCATCATCCAATTCATAAATTGTTTTTCTTTCATTAGAAGCCAGCCCCAATGAAAATTCACGGTCATAATTATCGGTAGCCACATCAGCCATATGATATGTATAGCCAGAGATATCCCCGGAGGCTTCTTTTTGCGATTTTCTTAAAGTATCATCGGATATGTGCCTGAGATCATCCAAAACCTCTTCTTTTCTCTTAAGCACAATCTTCTTAAAATCCTTTAAGTCTTTTTTAGTAAATTTTTTCTTCACTCAATTTCTCCTTTTATGGCTTTGCCTATTAAAAGGCAAACCATGGTTCTCTAACCAATCGCCTTAAGGCAATTATCACAAATCAAAGGATGCTCTTTATCCGAGCCTATTGCCAAAGAATAATTCCAGCAGCGCACGCATTTGACGCCTTCTGCTTTAGTTACCTCTATCTTTATCTCTTCGCTAAGATTATCCTCTTTTACTACCTTTACCTGTGAAACCTTAAAAATCTCACAAAGATCATTCTCAAGGCTGGATAAGAATGTATAACGTTCCTGACTTTTTGTCAATAGTTTTATTCCGGCATCAAAGGAGCTGCCAATCTCACCCTTTCCGCGCAACTCTTCCAAAGCTTTAGCAACCAAGGGAATTCGTAATATTACTACCCCCAAGCGTAATCGAATATCATCTTGCGCGGCTACAGCATCAAGCCTAGGCCATTCTAAAAGGTGAACGCTTAAAACTACGTTTGATTCTTTATCTTTAACCATGTGTTGCCAAATCTCTTCTGCCGTAAATACTAAAATAGGGGCAATCATACGCACGAGCATATTCAATACTTCAAAGATAGCTGTCTGTGCTGAACGCCTTTCCATAGTTTTAGCCCCATAAGTATAAAGACGGCCTTTAACCATATCCAAGTAATACATTGAAAGTTGCTCATTACAGAGATCATAGATAGATTTATACGCCTTATGAAATTCAAAAGAATCATAAAAACTTCCTGCCTGTTTCAATGCCGACCCGGCTTCCTGTAATATCCACTTATCTATCACCCTTAAATCGGCGTAAGCTACTTTATCTGTATCCGGGTTAAAATCATAGAGATTGCTTAGAATAAATTTTGCGGTGTTGCGAATCTTACGGTAAGCTTCTGAAAGCCTACTGAGGATTTCTTTGGAGATACGAATGTCCTCATTGTAATCGCTTGAAGCCACCCACATCCTTAAGATATCCGCGCCATAATCTTTGATGATTTCAAAAGGCGAAATAACATTGCCTGCGGATTTAGACATCTTCCGTCCCGCGCCATCAACCACAAAACCATGGGTAAGCACATTCTCAAACGGCGCTTTAGCGTCAATTGCCATTGCCGAAATAATCGATGACTGAAACCATCCCCGGTGTTGGTCGCTTCCTTCCAAGTATAATTGCGCAGGAACCCCTCCTAATTCTTTTCTTTTTTTCAATACCGCTTGACTGCTTACACCGGAATCAAACCAAACGTCCAGAATATCTGCTCCTTTAGCAAAAAATTTTCCTTTTTTACATTTCGGGCAGACTAAATCCTGCGGAAGAAAATCTTTTATTTCACGGCTAAACCAACAATCAGAGCCTTCCACAGCAGAAAATTCAGCAAATTTCTCAATCACTCTTGTATCAAAAAATTCTTCTTTACATTCCTGACAAACCAAAGCTGGAACCGGCACTCCCCAATACCTCTGGCGGGATAAACACCAATCCGGGCGCGACTCCACCATCGCGGAGATCCTCTCCATGCCTGCTTCGGGAATCCAACGCACATCTTCTTTTATGGCTTTTAGCACACTGTTACGTAAATCTTTATGGTCAATAATCAAAAACCACTGTTTTGTCGCGCGAAAAATTATCGGATGTTTACAACGCCAGCAATGCGGATAAGAATGAGAAATCTTCTGTTCTAAAAGCAAAGCACCTATTTGTTTTAGTTTTTCTATAATCGCTTTGTTGGCATCATAAACATTTTGCCCGGCAAACTCTCCGGCAGTTGAATCAAATTTGCCTCTTGCGTCAACCGGCATCACAATATCCAAGCCGTATTTTAATCCAACCTGGTAATCCTCCGCACCATGCCCGGGGGCAATATGCACTAATCCCGTACCATCCTCCGAAGAGATATAATCCGCCAAGACAACCTTCCCCGAACGCAGTCCAAATGGATGATCATAAATAATACCTTCCAGATCCTTGCCTTTTAACTGCTTTATTACTTCATATCTATCAATACCCATCTGCTCTAATATAGACAAGCGCGCATCAGCAATGATTAAATTACCCTTATTTGTCTTTATACAAGAATAATTAAATTCAGGATGCACAGCTGCGGCAACATTGGCGATTAAAGTCCATGGGGTAGTAGTCCAAATTGCAAGACAGCTGTCTTTTAAGAAATCTTCTCCATCTTTTATTTTGAATTTTACAAATACCGAAGGAGATGCGTGGTCTTCATATTCCACCTCTGCTTCAGCCAAGGCAGTTTCACATTTAAAACACCAGTTGACAGGCTTAAGCCCCCGCTGAATGAATCCTTGGTTATACAAATCGTTAAAAGACCTAATGATTGCTTCTTCATATTCATGGCTTAAGGTTAAATAAGGATTTTCCCAATCACCAAACACCCCCAGGCGCTTAAATTGCTCCTTCTGATTAACCACATACCTCATAGCATAATCATAAGCTTTTTTTCTAAACTCAAGCTGTGAAATTTGATGCTTAGCTATTTTTAATTCTTTGAATAGCTGGTGTTCAATTGGCAAACCATGACAATCCCAACCAGGGACATAGGGGCAGTCATACCCCTGCATGGTTTTATATTTTATAACTATATCTTTTAATATTTTATTTAACGCATGGCCAATGTGTATATCTCCATTGGCATAAGGCGGGCCGTCATGAATAACATATTTCCCTTTTTCTGCTGGTTTTTTACGAATAAGCCCGTAAAGATTCGTCTTATACCAATTTTCCAGCCTAAGCGGTTCCCTCTTAGGAAGATCCGCTTTCATCGGAAAATCCGTTTTTGGTAAATTTAATGTATCTTTATATCCGGAATTGTCGGGCTTCATTTTATATATTTACCGATAATTATCTCTAAATCTTTTTTTACTTTTGCCGAAATCAGTTTCCTGTCCGTAATAATCGCATTTTTCAGCGCATGAGCGCAGCCGCAATCTCTTTTATCGGGAAGATTTTTTATCAGGCCGTGCAAGATCTTCTTGGCATTATTGATATTTTTATGCAGGTTGTTAATTACCATCTCCACGGTTATCTTTTCAAAATCGGGATGCCAACAATCAAAATCGGTAATACATGCCAAGGTGGCATAACAAATTTCCGCTTCACGGCAGAGCTTGGCCTCGGGCATATTAGTCATCCCAATTACATCCATTCCCCAGCTACGGTAAAGATTAGATTCAGCAAGAGTCGAAAATTGCGGCCCCTCCATATTAATATAGGTACCGCCCTTATGCATCTTGATACGCAGGTCTTTACTTGCCGTATATCCGGCGTCAAAAAGAATGCCGCTGAGCTGTAGGCATACCGGATGCGAAAAAGAAATGTGCGCGACAATACCTTTGTCAAAAAATGTCGCTTTCCTTGCCTGATTTGTACGGTCAACATACTGGTCCACTACCACAAAATCAAGCGGGTGCATATCCTCATTTAAGCTGCCGCATGCGGTTACAGAAATAACCCTATCGACTCCCAATTTTTTCATCGCAAAGATGTTGGCGCGATAATTTATCTCACTTGGAGATATACGGTGCCCTATCCCATGGCGCGGTAAAAATACAATTTCTTTTCCGTACAATTCTCCGATAGATAATTTTTCAGAAGGCTTGCCAAAAGGGGTATCTAATACCACATCCTTTTTATGAGTTAATCCTTCAAGGCTATATAACCCGCTTCCTCCGATAATCCCGATACGCGACATACTTTACTCCTTTTTGGATAATTCTTTTGAACGTAAAACTGCAGCTTTTGCTGCTTCTACCAATGATCCGCTATTATGTAAAGCCTCTAAACCAGCCTGTGTAGTCCCGCTTTTTGAGGTAATTTTATCCCTTAGTTCTGCCGGAGTTATGCCTAATGCTTCCACCGTAGCTAAAGTACCCATAGTAGTTGATGTAACAATTTTTTTAGCATCCTCTTTATTAAATCCAACTTCTTCGGCAGCCAAAGAAAATTCCTGAATAAAATGCTCCAAACTAAAATTTTTCCATTCTTCCTTTGGCTTACCCTGAACTAAATCACACCAAAATCCGGGACCGCTTCCGGCAATGGCCGTAACAGCATCCATCATATCTTCAGGGAAAATAAAAACGATTCCTAAATACTTAAAAAGTTTAAAAACAAACTGCATATCCTTATCAGTGGCAAGCCAACCTTTACAAATAGCAGTAGTACTCTTTCTAACTTTAACTGCTAGATTTGGCATTACCCTGACCACCGCAACTTTACCTAAAACTTTTTCGATGTAACCTGTAGTAATACCTGCAGCAATACTAATAATTAACTTATTCTCCACAAAAAATTTAATTTCATTAAACAACCCATCAAAATCCTGCGGCTTGACTCCCAAAATAATAACCTCACATTGCTTAACTAACTCAACAGGATTATTGACGACAGTTATATTTTTTAAAGCATTAATTTTATTTTTATCTTTATCAAAAACACAAACAGCATACTTATTTTTTATGCCTTCAGCAATTGCACTACCCATATTGCCGAAACCGATTATACCGATTTTTTTTCTTAAGAAATTAAACATTGTCTTGGGATATCGCCCTACCCAACCTTATAATATTAGCTCCTTCTTCAATGGCCACCTCAAAATCATCGGACATCCCCATAGAAAGCAACCAATCAGGATTTAATTTATCACGTAATCGTTTAAGTTCTGAAAAAAATGGCCGCGCCTGCTGGCTGTTTTCCACAACAGGAGCAATAGTCATCAATCCTTTAATCTTTACATTCTCCAGTTCTTTTATTTCTGCGCAGGCACTAGTTAAATCCTGAGGAGAAAATCCAAATTTTGCAGACTCCGGAGAAGTTTTAACCTCTAAAAGAATATCCTGGATTTTATTTATTTTAAGAGCTTGCTTATTAATTTCTTGCGCTAAACTGACACTATCAACAGAATGAATAAGATCAAATACTTTTAAAGCTTCTTTTACTTTATTTGACTGCAAGTGGCCGATCATATGCCACTTTACTCCAGGAATTTCTTCATATTTTTGAAGCGCCTCCTGTACTCTGTTCTCACCGATATCTTTAAAACCCAGCCTAGCTGCTTCTTGAATCTGTGAAACCGGCCTACCTTTGGTTACACAGACTATCGTAATTTTTTCAGGATCAGTCCCAATCCTTACACAAACCTCTTTAATCTTACGCCTGACTGTCTCTATATTATCTTTAATCATAGATTAGTTAACATATTATACACAATAACCTGAGAAAATCCAGGGACCGTTTCTATTTTTTGTTAATTAAAAATAATAAAAAAATAGAAACGGTCCCCTGTTTTTCCTTAGATTTTAAAAATACTCCTGATAAACTTCTTTAAAACGGTTTATTGTTTTAAAAAGCAGATTTCTGGCAGGCTTTACTAAGGTCAAATTACCTACAGTCTTATTCTCTAAATCCTCACAAATCATCCCAAGACAAGTCAGATAAGTCAAGTACTTCTGTCCGGATAACTCACTATTCTCTTTTGATAGAGGAATAATTTCCGGATTATTGATCCTGCCGATTGCAACCGGAATACCCATCAGGCTTTCCATCATCTCAATGAATCCATCAGTCAACAGCGTTTTACCAGCCATAATAAAATGATCTATTTCATGCAATGCCACTTTTCTCTCTACAACCTCCTTAATCTGCGAACATATTAAGCGGCCGGAGTTAGTGGTCATCTGCGCTACATCACGCTGCTTAATCGGCTTATAAAATTCATCCCTTTTGACTAAAATTTCTTTATTTTCCGGTATGCTACCTGCATCTCCGATAATCCCATAAGAGCGTTTGATATCTTCGCCCAATTCAAAATTGATTTTTAAACCTTCACAGAGTTGTTGTGTCATGCTATTGCCGCCTAAAGGTAAAATCTGAATATCCTGCAGGAGGCCGTCTTTAAAAATAAGCAGCTCCGTAATATCGCTACCTACATCACAAAATATGCTCAACCCTTTTTTTTCTTTACTGCCAAACACTGCTTTACTAGTAACCAGCCCCGAAAAAGAAAGGCTTCTGATCTCGCATCCACACTGGTTGATAACCCGGCTTAAACTCTGTAAGGAAGAAAGCCTGGCGCAAACCAGGTATAAATCCACCTCCAACCGATGGCTGTATAAACCGATAGGATTAATAACATTACTTTTAGAATCAATAGAATAGCTGGATGGAATTACATGGATAATCTCCTCTTCCAAACTTGATCCAAGAATACGCGCCTGCTCATTGGCGCTAGTTATATCAGTTGAAGTAATCACCTTGTTGCCGCGCTCGGCAAGAGGAATAATTGCATGGCTATGTTTAGTTGAAATATCTTTACCGGAAAAATTAGTATGAATAAATTTTATTTTTAACCCAGATTTAGCTCTCAAACTCTTGATAATCTTAGTCAGGCAAATAACCAATTGCGTGGCATCGACAATTACCCCTTCTTTTACGCCGACCGATGGCGCAGAATCAAAAAAGATCTCCTCTATCCGGTTTTTCTTTACCCGCCCAACAGCTGCAGAAATTTTATTTGAACCTATATCAATTGCGCAAATATAATTATTATTTAACACAGTTATCCTTAAGTTAGCGTTTCTTAAACAATGAGGCTTCTAAATCAAGGCTTATTGTTTAACTTAATTATCGGCTCCTTAAACCTTAAGTCTATATATTTAATATCTGGCCATTCCTTACGTGCCTGCATAATCAATCCACCCAAAATCATCATTTTTTCTCTGATATTGGCTTCACCTATACGCACTTCAAAACCCATCCACTCTGTCACAGGATTTGGGTTTGTATAATCAGCAGCCCGTTTGGGCAAAAGAAGAAAAAACCCGGCGCTTTGCAAATTCGACACATCAATTTTCTTTAATGTAAAACCTGTAAAGCCCTTATTGACTTTAAATTCCTTAAGAATAGTTAAAGCAAGCTCAACCTCAGGCCGATTATACTTTACTCCTGCTTTCGGAGCAAATATTTTTGTCTCTAAACCGTAAATTACCGGTAGTTGCGCTTCTTCAACAGTTAACTCCGGATAAAATAAAAATCCCTGGTCATCAATCACAAAATTTTTATAAAATTTAACTAAAGCAACTGGCTGGCGCTTTAGAAAATCAACAAATATGCAATTAGGAAATACCCGGGTTAACCTAACTTTGCGGCAATCCGGATACCCTAGAGAAACTTTCCGGGATTGGCCAAATAAATCTAAACTAAAAATATTCCTACCTTTTAAATAATTAAATGAAATATCGGAATTCCTAACGATAATTTGTTTAACGGAAAAAAATTCCGAAGTAGTTAATGCTTTCCAAATATATCCTATTACAAAAGAGATGGCAAGTAAAATTATCGCCAAAACGAAAACAATCCTTACTGGTAAATTAAATTTTTGCTTTCTCATAAGCTAATTCCAATAATTTAATACAAAGTTGATTAAAATTAATACCAACAACATTGGCTGCCTTAGGCAAAAGACTAGTAGATGTCATACCGGGTATGGTATTTACCTCCAAAACATACGCCAAGCCATCTTTACTTAACATGATATCTGTACGCGAACAACCGGAACAACCCAAAATCCGATGCGCTTCTAAAGCAGTTTGCCGAACCATTTTAGAAGTACCCTCCTTTAAATCAGCAGGAATAATATACTGGGTTAATCGTGATTGATACTTGGCCTGAAAATCAAAAAATTTACTTTTTGGGATAATTTCGATCACAGGCAAAACCTCCTGCCCCAGAATCCCAACAGTGAGCTCTCTTCCATATATATACTCCTCAATAATTATGCGTTCATCAAACTTAAAAGCCATCTGAATAGCTGCAGGCAGCTCCTCCTTAAACTCAACAAGTGAAAGCCCAATGCTTGAACCATGATTAGCCGGCTTTACTACCAAAGGTAATCCCAAATCATTATCAAAAATCTTTTTTCTTTGGTAAGTTGCCTTCTCGATAAACCAAGATCTAGGAACAGATAACCCTCCTGCTTTTAATACCTCTAATGAACTAATCTTATCCATTGCCAGCCGGCTAGCGGAAACCCCTGAAGCAGTATAAGGCAAATTTATTTTTTCCAAAATCTCCTGGATTGCTCCGTCCTCTCCGAAACGTCCATGTAAAGCAATAAAGGCCCCGGTTAAATTATACCCTTTAAGTAATCTGACATTTTCTTCTTCACTTTCAGAAACTATATTAATTCCTATAGCCTCTATTCCTGACTCTAAAAGAGCACCTAATACCGCATGGCCGCTTTTAAAAGAGATTTCTCTTTCTGAGGAAGGACCCCCCATTAATACCCCCACCCTGCCAAAATCTTTTATTTCCATATTTTTATTTCAGGTTCAAGATTAATCTTAAACCTTGATTTTACTTTACTTTTAATTAAAGCCATCAGGGCTAAAACATCGCTGCTTTTTGCATTATTGGAATTTAAAATAAAATTCGCATGCCTCCTAGAAACAGCAGCCCCTCCCAATGTTTCCCCTTTTAATCCACAGTTATCAATAAGAAAACCTGCTGAATTCTTACCGGGGTTTTTAAAAACACAACCTGCATTAGGAAAAGTATCATTCTGAGACTTATTTCGCCTTAAAAGGTATTCTCTTATTTTCTGCGTAATCGAATTCTTATCTAAAGCTTGCAACCTAAGCACAGCAGAAATAATAATATATTTATCCAGCTTTGATTTGCGATAGGAAAACTTTAATTCCTTACAGTTAGTTAGCCTGGGCCTACCGCTATAATCCAAAACATATACTTGTTTAACTAAATCTCCAATCGAGTTACCCCAAGCTCCGGCATTACCTGCAAGAGCCCCGCCTAATGTCCCGGGAATTCCAGCAAGAAATTCTAGCCCGGACAAGCCTTCTTTTTGGGCAAATAAAATCAATTGACTTAATTTTAACCCTGCCCCCGCTATTATACAAGTACCTTTAGTATAAATCCCTTTAAAATCTTTAGCAGTCAGCCTGATCACAATCCCGTCTAACCCAGAATCACTAACTAACAGATTACTGCCTGAGCCTAAAATAAAAATCCTTACCCCCGCACTCTTGGCCAAAATAATAACTCTTTGCAAATTTTCAAGATTAGTAGGTTCAAAAAAAAACTTTGCCGGCCCGCCTATTTTAAAACTTGTAAGATTAGCCAGTTTTATTTTAGTTTTTATTTTTTTATTTAAGTCTTTGGGCCAAAACATCGGAAACCTTTGTAATATCTCCTGCTCCCAAGGTGATCACCAAATCATCCTTGCGCAAAATACCTATCAAATGTTCAATTATATCTTCTTTAGGCAAATATAACACTTCTTTATTTTTTGCGAATTCCTTTATTTTTTCTAATAACTTTTTGGCGCATATCCCATCAATGGGCTGTTCGCTTGCCGCATAAATATCCGTGATGATCAAATAATCAACCGTTTCAAAAGATTTTGCAAATTCATCTAAAAGTAACTGGGTACGGCTAAAACGATGCGGTTGAAACACAACGATCAAGCGTCCCGCATCCAGATTAGTAATTGCCTGCAAAGTAGCCTTAATCTCAGAGGGATGATGCGCATAATCATCGATTACTAAATATTTATCATTCTTAAGTTTCGTCTCCAGCCTACGGTGAGTACCTTTATATCCTTCTAGAACTCTGCGGATACACCCTAAATTAATACCCAATTCTAAACCCAAAGCAATTACCGCCAAAGAATTTGAAATATTATGCCTGCCACCTAAAGCTAAATGAAAACGGGAAATCAATTTATTTTTAAAATAACAGTCGAAATCGGAAGATAGCCCTGTAAATAAAATATTCTTAGCGTAAATATCAGCAGCATTATCCAGGCCAAAAAATAAATGTTTGCCTTTATAGGCTTTTAGCATATTTACTAAATTAGGATCATCTGAGCAGGCAAAGACGCATCCTTCCTCCTGAGTGCATTTTATAAAAGAATCAAATGCCTCTAATTCGTTGTCAAAATTATGATAATAATCCAAATGCTCCCGGTCAATATTAGTAATAACTGAATATTTCGGGCTATAACTTAAGAATGACCCATCGGATTCATCGGCTTCAGCGACGAAAAAATCACCATTTCCTAAACAAGCATTGGTATTGATATTATTAAGTATTCCTCCGACAACTACAGTAGGATTAAGCCCGGCTTCAAGTAAAAGATAAGAAACCAGCGAAGTAGTAGTAGTTTTACCGTGGCTACCGGCAACTGTTATTGCTGTCTTTTCCCGCATAAGCTTCGCTAAAGCTTGGGCTCTTTTGATTACAGGTATTCCTAAAATTTTTGCTTGGCGTAATTCTGGATTATCCTCACTTATCGCCGAAGAATAAACCACCAAATCCTGGCCTCCCACATTTTGCGCATTATGGCCAATAAATATCTTTGCTCCCAAACTCTTCAGCTCATTGGTAATATGATTATCTTTTAGATCTGAACCGCTTACCCTAAAGCCGCTTTTCAGTAATAAATGAGCAATACCACTCATCCCTATACCGCCTATCCCTATAAAATGATAATACTCCTTCATTTCAAAACCTCTTTAGCAAGTAATGAAGCTGCATCTAAAACCTGAAGTCGCACATAAGATTCTCGCATAGCTTTGAGCTTATTCGGATCCATTGAAAACTCGTTCAATTTATCAGTTATTTTTTCTGGGCACAATTGCTCATCTCTAAAAATCAATGCGGCTCCAAGATCCTCTAGTATGCGGGCATTAGCCTCCTGGTGCGCATAAGCAAAAGGATATGGTACTAATATCGCAGGTATTCCAAACCTTTGCAACTCGGCAATTGTTGTAGCGCCTGAACGACAAATTACCAGATCCGCTATGCTATAAGCATATTGCATAACAGCTAAAAATTCAAACAGCCTATATCTCAAATTCAAAGATTCATATCTTACCTTAAGAGCAGGGAAATCCTGAATTCCGCAAATATGAATTACTTGGAGGTCATCTTTTTTCTGACAAGCAGATAACGCCTCCAAACAAACAGAATTTAACTTATTCGACCCTTGGCTTCCACCGGTAATTAATATATTAAATTTACCTTCTTTAAACTTAAAAAAATCAAGCGCCTCTTTCTTAGCTATGCGGATCAGATCCTTGCGCAGAGGGTTACCGGTAAAAACAATTTTTTTAACGCAAACTTTTAAATAATTTACTGTCTGACTAAAAGATACTGCTATTCGGTCAACTAATTTCGCAAGTAAGCGATTTGCCCTACCTGGAATAACATTTTGTTCATGAATAATAGTTTTTATCCTAAACAACCAGGCCCAAAATATCATGGCAATAGTATTTAAGCTTCCAAACCCAACCACAATATCAGGCTTAAACCTTACGAGAATACGCAAGCTTTCCCAGGCGCCCAACAAAAATGAATAAGCGCCTCTTATATTCTTGCTGCTCAAATTAAGGCTTAAACTAGCTGCAGGGATATATTTAATTTGCGCGGATTCTAAAAAAATAGCATTGTCACAAGTGCTTTTTTTAGGTAGGACTAAAAGCACATCATTGGATAAATTCTTTAATGAATCTATCAAAGCCAGAGCGGGAAAAATATGCCCACCGCTTGAACCGGTAACAATCAAAACTCTCATTTTAAGGATATTCTCCGCAACGTGCTATATTAATTAATATCCCCAAACTAACCATATCAAATATCAACGAAGAGCCGCCATAGCTTATAAACGGCAGTGGTAATCCTTTAGTAGGAAAAACTCCGCAAGAAACACCGATATTTACAATCGCCTTAAGCGAAATTATTAAAATCAAACCCAGCGCAAGAAAATACCCGAATTTATCCTGAGCATTCTTAATAATTTTAAGCCCCTGCTGAATAAAGATTAGAAACAATACGATTATCCCCAAGGTACCAATTAATCCAAGTTCCTCTCCGATAATCGAAAAAATAAAGTCGGTGTGGGCAGCCGGAAGATAAAAAAGTTTCTGCTGTGAATGCCCCAGCCCTCTGCCAAATAAGCCTCCTGAACCTATAGCAATCTGTGATTGAATAGTTTGAAAGCCGGTTCCCTTGGCATCCGCCCAAGGGTTTAAAAAAGCCAGGATTCTGTCCCGGCGATATGCCACCCGGAAAACCAAAACATAAAGTACTGGCAAGCTACAAAGTAATAGGCTTAAAATATAACTGCCTCTGGTTCCAGCGACAAAAAGCATAATTAAAACAACACTGCCTAAAGCAATAACCGTACCCAGGTCCGGCTGTAGGAGTATTAGCAAAGCTGTTGCACCCAGCACGCATATTGGAGGTATAAAACCTTCTAATAATAATTTAATCTTTTCACCTTTACGAGTAATAAAATCGGCAATATAGATGATGAGAGCAAGATTGGCAAATTCCGATGGTTGAAAACTGATAAATTTGAATCTAAACCAGCGCCTAGCCCCAGAAACTTCTCTACCTATCCCAGGAATAAGCACTAAAACAAGCAGGCCAAGAGCAACCCAAAGCAGAAGACGGGCATGTTTTCTGAATACGCGATAATCAATAAGCATAGCCAAAAAAGTCAATAACAGACCTGCCAGTAAAAAAAATAAATGCCGTTTTAGAAAATAAAAACTATCTCCATATCGTTCCCAGGCATAGATGCTTGATGAACTATAGATCATTACGATTCCAATACAAATAAGTATAACTGATATGGTAAGTAAATTAAGGCGTGTTTTCCTGATCATTTATTAAGTAAGTTTATCCTCATTTAAATCTAAAACGATTTTTTTAAAAATTCTACCCCTGTCTTCATAATCTTTGAACATATCAAAACTTGAACACATAGGCGAAAATAATACAGAATATCCGGGTTTAGCCAAAGCATAAGCTTTGTACACAGCATCTTCTAATGTAGTAGCATACTCAATCGGAAACTCTCTTCCAAGATCAAGCGCTATTATTTCTTTGGCCTCACCAATAAGAATTGCCTGTTTTACTTTATCTTTAGCCGGCTCAATAATAACTCGATAATCAATCCCTTTATGCCTACCGCCTGCAATAAGAATTATAGGGGTAAAAATATTTTTGATTGCCCAGATCGCCGAATCCGCCGTAGTTGCCTTAGAGTCATTAATGAATTTTATTCCGTTGATATTGCGTACTTCTTCCATACGATGCTCAATACCTTTGAATTTATTAAAAACTCCAAATACGAGATCCTTATTAATACCTAAAATTTTGCCTACGGTCAGGACGGCACTCTGATTCGGATTCAACCCATCCTGGCCAGAGAAAAAGATAACCTGCGATTTTGCATGTTCTGCGACACTTTTAAGCAAAATATCCTGGCTATTTAAAACTAGAAAATCATCTTTATCCTGATTCATAATAATACGCTTTTTGGCATCCAAATACTCTTGCATATTATTATAATGGTCTAGGTGATTCGGGGTTAAATTAAGAATAACAGCGATTTTTGGTTTAAAATCTTTAATTGTCTCAAGCTGAAAGGAGCTGACTTCAAGGACAACAAAATCCTCTTCCCTCATATTCTCCACTTCTGAACAAAAAGGATTCCCGATATTCCCGCATACAAAAACTCTTCTTCCAGATGCCTCCAATATTTTCCCAATCAAAGTAGCAACTGTTGTTTTCCCATTGGAACCAGTCACGGCAATAATAGTTGCCGGGCACAAGATACTTGCTATCTCAATCTCGCTCATCAACGGCTTATTGAATTCAACGGCCCATTTAATCGGGAGGGCTAAAGCCGGCACACCCGGAGAAACAACAACCAACTCTGCATCCCTAATAAAATCCCGACTGTGTTTGCCTAGCTCAACTAAAATATCTTTTGAACAAAATTTACTACTTGCCTCTTGAGTCTGAACGTTATCCTTAATATCCGTAACAGCTACAAAAGCCCCTGCTCTATATAATAAATTAGCACAAGCAAGGCCTGAACGAGCAAGGCCTACAATGGTTATTTTTTTATTTTTAAAATAATTACTATTACGCATGGAGAGATTATCTAATCTTTAAAGTGACTAGGGTAAAAAGAGCAAGCAAACCGGCAATAATCCAGAATCTGACAATCACTTTATTCTCAGGCCAATTTAAAAATTGAAAATGATGATGCAGTGGAGCAATCTTAAAAATACGTTTTTTGGTCAATTTATAAGTTCCCACTTGCAATATGACTGAAAGCACCTCCACCACAAATATACCTCCCACAATAATAAGCAGCATCTCTTTCTTAATCAGTAATGCCACCGTTCCGATAGCCCCGCCTAAAGCTAAAGATCCAACATCTCCCATAAAAATTGTGGCAGGATAACAGTTAAACCACAAAAAGCCTAAACCTGCTCCCACAATACTGGCGCAAAAAATAGTCAACTCTCCGCCTCCCTTAATATAAGGAATCAAAAGATAGTTACTTAAGTTAATGTTTCCGGAAACATAGCAGAGTATGGAAAATGCAATTGCCACCATCACCACAATGCCAATAGCCAACCCATCCAGGCCATCGGTAAGATTTACTGCATTAGATGAGCCGGCAATCACCAATATCACAAACAAAACATACAATCCATCCAAATCTAAATTAATCCCTTTTAAAAAAGGGATATCAAGCCTAGCGTTGTGATGGATATCCATAATAAGAATTATTCCCAATATCAGGCCTAAAACAATTTGGCTGGTAAGTTTTATACTAGCAGATAAACCTCCAGCCTTTTTCTTAACCTGTTTTAAGTAATCATCCATAAAACCGGTTAAACCAAGCCATACGGTACTAAACAAAACAATCCAAATACAATGATTAGAAATATCAGCCCAAAGAAAGGTTGAAATTATGACCGTTGCAAGTATAAGAATTCCCCCCATGGTCGGCGTGCTTTGCTTGTGTTTATGCAAATCATCTAACTTTAAACTATCAGCCTTATTTATCTTTTCTCCGACTTTTAAGGATTTTAATTTTTTAATCAGAAAAGGGCCAAAAATCAGGCTAAGCGCAAAAGCAGTTAAAGCAGCCATACTGGCACGAAAAGTAATATAGCGGAATAAATTAAAGGCAAAAATAAAATCTCTGAGCGGATAAAGCAGGTGGTAAAGCATTAAATCTCTAAGACCTCTTCCATTTTCATCGAACGAGAACCTTTTATTAAAATCAAATCATTTTTGCTCGGTAATATTTTTTTAAATAATAAATCCCTAGCCTCTTCTGAATTGTCACAACAGAATATATTTTTTTTATCAAATCCCTTCTCTGCGGCCGCATCGGCTGTGATCTTGGCTAAAACCCCTACTGTCACCAACACATCACAAGTATTAGTTATACTCCAAGCCATTTGCCTATGCAATAACTCTTTTTGCCTACCTAACTCTAACATATCCCCCATAATCAGAATCTTTTTTCCTTTGCAACTTACCGCGCCTAAAGCCTCAATGGCTGCCTTAAACGAAAAGGGATTGGAATTATATGTATCATCAATAAACTTAAATCCCCGGCATTCAACAAGATTAAGCCTGCCTTTGGGAAATTTAAAATTCGATAAACTTTTAGCGATTTCCGAATAGCTAAACCCTAAAAGCCTACCAACTGCAACTGCTCCTAAAGCATTATAAATATTACAATATCCTAATGTAGATAATACAAAATCATATTTACGATTAACCTTAAATTCTACTCTTGTGTCTTTGAGGCGGATTGCTCCTGCGCAAAAATCACTCCTCTCATCAATACCATAACTAAAAATATGATTACCTTTATTTTTTTGAACAATAATACGCTTGAGTAATTTATCGTCGGCACAAACTACAGCAATTGCGGGTTTTTTTAAATTATCCAACAAGGTTGATTTTTCTTTTAAAACTCCGTTTAGATCTTTTAAAAACTCCAGATGGCTTGAAGCGATATTAGTAATCAAACCAATATTAGGCTGAGCTATTTTTGCCAGATAGTCAACCTCACCAAAATGATTTGTACCTATCTCAACAACCGCAAAATTATCTTGATCTTTAAGCTTTATTAGCGTTTGTGGCAAGCCAATGGCATTGTTCTTAGTGCCTTCATTTTTTAAAACCTGAGAGTTAGCTGATAAAACATGAGCAATCATCTCCTTGGTTGTAGTCTTCCCATTAGAACCGGTAACGGCAATAACCGTCGGATTAATTTTTTTTCTCTGAAAACTCGCTATATCAGCTAAGGCTAAGGTTGTATCTTTCACTTTAATAACCACTATCCCTTTAGGAATCAAACAAGCAGGTTTTTTTTCTACAATTAAACAAATAGCTTTTGATTTTAAAACCTCAGTAATAAAATTATGGCCATCAAAATTGCTGCCTTTCAAGGCCAAAAACGTCTCAGCTGACGCTAATCTCCTTGAATCGGTAGATATGGCTCCTAGCTTATCCTCTGGATTTCCCTGAATAAGCAAGCCATTTGTGGCTTTAATTATTTCACTGACTTTAAACACTTCCGGATCACCTCTTGGTCGCTAAAATGTAAAACTTTATCTTTCAATATCTGGTAATTTTCATGGCCCTTACCGGCAATCAATAAACAATCATTTTCTCTGGCCATCTCTAAACCTCGCCGGATGGCTTCAGAACGTTCAAGAATCAGACAGTAATTGCCTTTAACTATGCCTGCACAGATATCTTTAGTTATCTTTTCCGGATCTTCACTGCGGGGATTATCGCTAGTAATTATCACATAATCTGCTAGCTTTGTAGCCACATTGCCCATTTTCGGGCGCTTAAATCTATCCCTGTCTCCTCCACAGCCAAAAACTACAATGATTCTCCCTTTAACCAACGGTTTCAAAACGCTAATAACATTAAATAGTGCATCCGGGGTATGCGCATAATCTACAAAAATACTGTAACCTCTTTTACAGGCAACATTCTCAAGCCGGCCACAAACATTCTTGAATTTTTCAATTGCCGCTTTAATATCCTTAATATTTATTTTTTCACTTATTCCCCAGGCAACAGCTGCCAGAATATTATAAATATTATACCGGCCTGCAAGGTTTGTTTTAATCCGCAACTTTATTTTAGGGGTAACCAAGGTAAATTTAGTTGAATGTATACTAAAATCGATATCACGCGCCATAACATCCGAAGGATTTTCTATCCCATAGGTCAGAATATTGGCATCCGTTAAACGCTTAATCCTCCGACCAAACCTATCGTCATTATTGATTATTGCAAAACTAGAAGCGGGTAGGATTTTAAAAAGCCTTGTTTTTGCCAGAAAATAATTTTCTAAATTTTTGTGGTAGTCAAGATGGTCCTGAGTAAGATTGGTAAAAATAGCATGGCTAAAATTAATCCCAGATACCCTGTCTTGATCCAAAGCATGAGATGAAACCTCCATTGCGCAGTATTTAATTCCTCTAGAAAGCATTTTTGCAAGTAAGCCTTGCAATTCAACAGCTCCCGGAGTAGTATTCTTAGCCGTAATAATTTTACTTTTGAAACGGTAATTAATCGTACCAATTACTCCGCAAGCTAAATCGGATTCCTTTGCTATAGCCTCAATCAAATAAGAAATCGTTGTTTTACCGTTGGTGCCGGTAATTCCGGCAACCTTAATCCTGCCCGAAGGAAATTCATAAAACTTATTTGCAGCTTCAGCCAAAAATTTACGGCAATCATCTACCAAGAGTAATTTGACACTTTTAGGAATCTTAATTTTGGGTCCATTTTTTTGCACAACTATAATATTAGCCCCTCTTACAATTGCCTCTTTTATAAAACGGTTACCATCCAAACGATTCCCCTTAATGGCCACAAAAACAAAATCCTTACCTACCTGCTTAGAATTAGAAGTAATACCTTTAATTTCGATATCGGCAATTTTCATCCCGCACCTTCAATAAATTTAATTATTGTTACAGGCGTATGGTTTAATGGATTGAATAATAAAGAAGGTGCGGGATTCATTGTGCCAAAGCCTCAGTAGGCATTTCATTGCCTTTTATATAACGAATAGCATCACCTGCTACTTTTTGGAACACTGGAGCTGCCACTACCCCTCCAAAATAAGACCCTTGCGGTTCATCAACCGTAACAACAATCGTTAAAAGAGGATCCTCAGCTGGAGCAAAACCAATAAAAGATGCAACAAATTTACTATGTGAATAGCTCCCGTTTGGTTCAAGCTTCTGAGCGGTACCGGTTTTTCCAGCGGCGCTAAATCCGGAAACCTTGGCTAATTTACCGGTACCTTCCTCTATTACTCCGGTAAGAATTTTCTTTATACGCATAGCAGTATCTACTGAAATAACCTTGCGGATTAAGGTCGGCTTATTTTGCTTAATTATTTCTCCTTGGCTACTACGCACTGAATCAACAATATAAGGTTTCATAAGCTGTCCGCCATTGGCAATTACCGAAATTGCACTAGCCAATTGCAAAGCTGTCACCCCTACCTCTTGGCCGATAGGTATAGCCGTAATTGATGTCTTTGACCAAGATCGTACGGGTTTAATCATCCCGGAAATTTCTCCTGACAAATCAATGCCTAATTTTGAGCCAAAACCAAAATCCTTTAAATACCGGTACACTGTGACGGCGCCCAAGGCAATAGCAATCTTAACCGTACCAATATTGCTTGACTCTTCAATTACCTGCCTAAAAGTAAGCGTGCCATGAGGCATATGATCATGTAATATGCGGCCGCCTACTTTATAAAACCCATTTTCACAAAAGAAGGTATCTTCCTCGGTTGCCTTTTTTTCTTCAAGTGCGGCAGATGCAGTAACAATTTTAAAAACCGAACCAGGTTCAAACAAATCACAAATAGACCGATTGCGCATAGAATCTTTACTCGCACGGGAATAATTATTCAAATCATAGCTGGGACGGTTTGCCATAGCTAGAATTCTTCCAGTGTGTGGATCCATCACGATGATACTGGCGCTTTTTGCGCGAGAACTTTTAAAAGCTTTATCCAATTCCCTCTCAGCAATATACTGGATAACCTCATCAGTGGTCAAGACCAAATCCAGCCCATCGACGGGTAAAACCATTTTTTCCCAGAGATCTAATTTTTTTAACCTGGCATCGCGTAAGAAAATTGCCCAACCAGCTGTCCCTGCCAAATATTTATTATAATCCCTCTCCAAGCCCTCAAGGCCAATATTATCCGTCCCGCTAAAACCAATGATATGGCTACCCAAATAACTATTCGGGTAAATACGTTTGGTTTCCTTCAAAAATCCCAAACCTTTAATATTTAATTTTTTAATCGCCTCGGATTTTTCTGGGGGCAACTTTCGCGCTAACCAAATAAAAGACTTCTTGCGGTAAAGCCTGTCACTCAAGTAAGTACGGCTTACTCCCAATATCGGTTCCAAATTATTCATAACAAGTTCTTTATCTTTAATAATATTTGGCACAGCATAAAGTGAATCCATGGACATATTGAATGCCTGCATCTTGAGATTGCAGTCATAAATTGCTCCGCGGCGCGGCTCTAACTCTACGAGCTCATTATGTTGTTTATTGGCTATTGAAGTAAGGTAATTTGAACGGAAGAACTGAATAAAAAGAAGGCGACCTACACAAAACAAAAGGAAAATAAAAAAAACTAAAAATACCGCCTCGTTCCTTCGGCGATAATTGCTAATATACATAGAAATCTAGGGGACGGTTCTGTTTTTCAACCTACTTAGACAACAGAAAAACAGAACCGTCCCCTTTGTTTTTTATTAGGGGTTAATTGTTTTTGCTTGAGCTTCCCGCTTTAAACTAAAAATCCGCGCCAGCAGGCCTTCCCTGTTTTGACTCTGATCCGCAACCCTTAAACCTTCCTTAGAAGAAACAAACTTAACAAAACGATAATTATCCGGCATCTGAAAATCAGAGACCT
Source organism: Candidatus Omnitrophota bacterium (assembly GCA_028712255.1). Taxonomy (NCBI): domain Bacteria; kingdom Pseudomonadati; phylum Candidatus Omnitrophota; species Candidatus Omnitrophota bacterium. The sequence goes on along the minus strand of JAQTQJ010000001.1, from coordinate 171,806 downwards.
GGCTAATACGATTACCAATATTTACCAAAGAAGAACTTTTGTTTATATTATATCTTAATGCGGTATTTTTATCCAGTAATTCTGTGAAGACTGCCTGTTTTTTTTGACCTAAATAAGCCAGGCGGAAAATTTCGCTCTGTTGATAAACATAGAGCACGGAAAACGAAGTAACAAATACAACTGCGGAAAAAAACTTGGTAAGTTTCATAAGGCTATATCCTTTGGGCGACCCTTAACTTACTGCTACGGCTAGAAGGATTTTTATCTATCTCGCCAAATGTAGGAGTTAAGGGTTTAGCTGTAATAATGTCAATTACACCTTCGGATTTAAGCGCGCGGAATGTATATTTAATCACACGATCTTCCAAAGAATGAAACGAAATTACACATATTTTAGCTTGCTTATTTAAAAATGCAATGGCTTTCTTAATTGCACTTTCTAAAATTTCTAATTCTCGGTTTACCGCAATCCTTATCGCTTGAAAAGTCCGCGTGGCCGGATGTATGCGATAATAACTCTTACGGTATCTTTGCGGGATTGCACGCATCACAAGGGTAGCTAATTGTTTAGTGGTAACAATGGGATGAAGAGAACGCTCCTCGATTAACAAGTGGGCAATACGATTATGCCAACGTTCCTGGCCGAAATTCCAAAGCAGATGGGAAAGTTCATCTTCATTAAGGTTGTTCACCAAATCATATGCTGATATATAACTGCTCTTATCTAAACGCATATCTAACGGCCCCTCCTCCTGAAAACTAAATCCTCTTTGGGCATCTTTCAATTGGTAAGTAGAGATCCCTAGGTCAAAAACAATTCCGTCGATATTTTTTATTCCGAGCCCATCTAAGGCCTGATCTAAATCCGTAAAGTTAGCATGCACAAATTCGCAGGAATCCTTAAACTCGCTTAACCTCTGGCGGCAGATTGCCAGAGAATCTTCATCCCGGTCTATTCCAATTAATCTTCCGCCTGGAGTAATTTTTTTTAATATCTCTAAGCTGTGCCCGCCAGTACCCATAGTCGCATCAACAATGACTTGTCCCGGAGCAAGTTTTAAATAATCTATAACTTCATGCACCATTACTGGTACATGCAAACCTGTTTCTAACATTTATACATCCATTAATTTTTCTGCAATCTCTTCAAAAGACTGACGGCTATTAGCATAAAAATCATGCCAGTAATTCTTTGCCCAAATTTCAATACGGTTAGAGACACCCACAATCATCACATCTCTTTTAATCTCGGCAAATTCTTTTAAATATTGCGGCAGTAGAATCCTGCCCTGTTTATCAAAACTTACCTCAACGGCTCCGCTAAAAAGCAGCCGGTTAAAGGTACGTGACTGTTGCTTAGTAAAAGGCATAGCTTTAAATTTATTTTCTTGAGAACGCCATTCTTCTTCTGAAAACATAAAAAGGCATTTATCTAAACCACGGGTAACATAAAATTTTTCCACGAATTGGCTTTTTGCAACTTCGCGGAATTTAGCAGGCAATATCAACCTGCCTTTACGATCTATGGAATGTTCGAATTCTCCGTAAAACATTATTTGCTTCCTTCCACTTTACTCCACTTCTATCCACTTATAGCCAAAGTATAGACAAAATCTTCCTTTTTGTCAAGGAAAAATTTACCTAAACTTAGTAAATACAATAAATTGTATACTAATAAATTACGATCAACTAGTTATTGTGGTGTTTTAAAAGAATGACGCAGAATCTTACGGCAGGCAATTATGTCTTTTTGAATCTGAAGAGTTAAATTTCGTATTGAATCAAATTTTTGATCACCTCGGATCATTTTTATAAATTGGATTTCCAGGGTAGAGCCATAAATATTCCTATGAAAATTAAAGATATGTACTTCTACATGAATGGATTTACTTTTAGCAGAAATTGTGGGCCTGGTGCCAATATAACAAATACCATCATAGGCTTTAGCAAGGAATATAATTTGCACAACATAGATACCTGTAGCGGGAATAACCTCATGATACGGATTAATGTTAGCCGTCGGAAAACCCAATAACCTGCCCAGCCTTGTGCCTTTAATAACTGTCCCTAAAATACTTACCCTGCGGCCAAGTAACTCTTGAGCTTTTTTGATCTTTGAACTCTTGATCAATTTCCTTATAACTGTACTGCTGATAGGCAGGCCTTTTGATTTAACAACATTAAAAAGCTTAAGTTTAAAATTATATTTTCTTGAGTATTCCTTAAGCAGCCTATAATTACCGATAGCTTCTCTGCCAAAACGAAAGTTTTTACCTACACAAATAAAACTTGCTCCTATTTTTTTAATCAGGATTTTAACTATAAAATCGTCTGCCTCGATATTAGCAAAACTGCGCGTAAAATTGACTACTATACATACATCAACACCTAATTCTTCAATCAACCTCAAACGATGCTCTAAAGAATAGAGGCTCTCTTTATCTTGCGGATGAGGAAAAAAGGTTATGGCTATGCTTTTGCCTTTGACCCTGTGTGCTATTTTAACAATTCCCTGTAAAATATTACGGTGCCCATGATGAACGCCATCAAAAACTCCGAGAGCAACCACAGCGTTTTTGTATTTTTTGATCCTGTCTATTCCGCGGATTATAATCATTTATAATCAATTAATGATTCCTTGATCTTTGCGATAACTTTTTTCTCTATTCCTTGAATTTTTCCATTGACTGTGCAACCGGCGGCACTCTTATGCCCCCCTCCTCCAAAAAAAGAGGCGATCTTGTTCACATCAACCTTACCCTGGCTTCTTAGATTAACACGTACCTCAAATTTATCGCTTGAGTTTTCTTTAAATAACGCTACCACCTCTACCCCTTTAATTGCGCGGCCAAAACTCAAAAGCTGATCCGCCAAATCAATTACTGGCTTCTTATTCTTCATTAATTCCATGCTAATACGAAAACTTGCAACCTTGCCTTGGCAATAAAATTTTATACTCGGTAAAAGCTTAACTAATAATTTCATATCCGAAATTGGCATATTCTCATATGCATTACGATAGACCCAGGCAGGATTGATTCCAATTTTCAAAAGCTCAGAAGCAGCCTTAAAAGTAAAACTGGAAGTATTGGAATAATGAAATGACCCTGTATCAGTCATTATCCCTGTATACAAAACCAGGGCAGCATCATAATCGATTGGCTGGCGTAATGTTTTAAAAAGCTTATAAATCATCTCAGAGCAGGAAGAGGCATTTGGATCAACCCAATTAATATCGCCAAAATTACGGTTACTGATATGATGGTCAATATTCAATACCGGTTTCTTATCCTTATTAAGCCTATAGACATCTCCGGTACGTTTTAAGTCCGCACAATCTAAAACCACCAGACAATCAAACTCGGTATTTTTAGAGCTTTTATTTAATAGGCGGATAAATTTATTGCCCGGTAAAAAATCATAACCGTACGGCAACTTATCCTCATTTATGATTACCCCCTTCTTGCCCATCTTCTTTATAAGATAATAGAATCCAAGTTCAGAACCCAAAGCATCACCTTCAGGACTGGTGTGCACAGTAATCAGAAAATTATTATATTTTTTTAAACATTCGCAAATCTTATTTTGGCTCATCTATCTCCTTTATTTCATTTAATATCTCTTCAATGTGCACGCTATATTCGGTTGAATGATCCTCCTTAAACATAAGTTCGCAAGCAAAACGCATATTTATCCTCTGGGCGACTAAACTCCGGATATAACCTAAAGCCGAATCCAAGGCAATTTTTGTCTTTTTACGAGAATCTTCTTTGCCTAAAACGCTATAAAAAATCTTGGCATTTCTTAAATCCTTAGATAACTCCACACGGGTTATCGTGACAAAACCGACCCTGGGATCTTTAAGTTCATCATGAATAATAGTGCTCACCTCTTTTTTGATCGCTTCCTCAACTCTTTCACGCCTAGCCATATCCTTTACTCCGTTTCTTTTTATTAATGCTTCACTAAATTTTTAATTAAGGTTAATTCCTGATGGCGGCTCTTAACTTCTCCGTCGAGCTTAGCCGTTAAAACTTGCGCAAATATCTTTTGGTATTTTGGCCCGGGTAAAATACCCAAACCATACAAATCATGGCCTGAAACAAAGGGGTGCATTCCATTGTAAATCTTAAGAAAATCCTTGATATATTTCCTAAGATACCGGTTTTGTGAACTACTCCTCAGTAAAATGATTTCTTCATAACTTAGTGGTTCAAGCAAAGAGAAAATATGGGAAGGCCGGATCCCTCTTTTACTTAAAGAAAGTATAATCTTGCGGCTTTGTTGGTAATAATTAATGAGGCGCTTCTCTTCGCCTTTACGTAACCCTAACCTTGATACAACCATCTTGATCCGGGCTAAGCCAAGCGGTTTCAAAAACGCTGCAAAATAAATCAACCAGGTATCAAGTTTCCTACGGGAGGAAAAATTTTTATTAAACCAGAAAATTACTTTATCCAACGATTTAAATAAATCATGGGTTGATTTAATAAATTTTAATTTATCACTTAAAAAAGATAGCCCGCCTAAATCGCTCAATCTCTTCATCTGCCCAGAAGGATCTTTTTCCTTAAGCATTAATACCAACTCATCGCGCATTCTATGCGCATGGACTTTATTCAATAAACCGCGGGCAATGGCATCCTTTAATAAAGCAAGGGTTTTAGGTTCAATTATAAAATCAAATCGCTGCTGGAAGCGTATGGCTCTTAATATGCGCGTAGGATCATCTTTAAAACTTAAATCATGCAAAATACGAATTTTGCCGGCTACCAGATCATCTTTACCGCCAAAAGGATCAATTAGTTTCTGCTGATCTGCTCCAACCAGGCTAACAGCCATAGCGTTAATAGTAAAATCTCTGCGCATGAGATCTTCTTCCACAGATCCCGGGCTTACCACCGGAAGACAAGCAGAAGTCGGATATTTTTCAAGGCGGGTAGTAGCAATATCCACCTTTAGGCAATTACACAATGTTAGAGTAGCAGTCCCAAAACGTTCATGAATTTTTAAATCCGATTTTAATTTCTTAGCCAGCTTCCGGGCAAAAACAATTCCGCTGCCTTCAACGGTAATATCTATATCAAAATTAGGGACTCCCAAAATTAAATCCCGTAAAAACCCACCCACTAAATAAGCCGGCATATTGGTCTCTTTGGAAACCTGAGTAGCCAGGTTAATAATTTCTTTTAATTCTGCAGGTAATTTTTCAAGGTATCTTTTCATCTTTTATGGGCGCGGATGAAACATCTTGTGAATGGATTTCAGCCGCTCTTTATCAATATGGGTGTAAATTTGTGTTGTAGAAATATTTGAATGCCCCAGCATTTCCTGCACCGAACGTAAATCCGCTCCTCTTTCTAACAGATGCGTAGCAAAGGAATGCCTTAATGTATGCACCTTTATCACTTTTTTAATTTTGGCCTCTTTAGAATACCGCTTAATCAGTTTCCAAATAGACTGCCGGGATAATTTACTCCCAGAACGACTGATAAATAAGTAATCTGAAGTTTTCTGTTTTAAAAAATACGGCCGGCTAAACTCTAAGTATCTGTTAATGCTATGAATAGCCTTCTTACCCAGCGGAATAATCCGTTCCTTATTGCCTTTTCCAATACAGCGTAAAAAACCAATATCTAAATTTACATTGTTAGTTTTAAGGTCGCAGGATTCGGAGACTCGCATTCCTGTAGCATAAAGGGTCTCTAAAATTGCCTTGTCCCTTACCCCCTGATGGTCGCGCACATTAGGCTGACTGATTAATGCTTCCACCTCATTCAAAGAAAGGGTATCCGGAACCCTTTTCCATAATTTCGGAGAGTCGATTAAAGTAGTCGGATCGCTCTTTAAAACTCTCTCTCGGCTTAAGAAACGGTGGAACATCCGTATTGCTGCAAGTCTACGGGATATACTAGTAGGCGATACTCCGCCATCTTTTTGAGAAAGCATAAATTCAACAATATCATTTTTTGCCACCTTAGAAAGTGCCTCTATCTTACGTTTAATAATAAAATCCAGATAGATATTTAAATCCTGCCGATAAGCAATAATGGTGTTCTTGGCCAGGGCCCGCTCAACCGAAAGATAACCTAAAAATGAATCAATGAGCTCTTTCATTTAATCCCTGAATGAATTATCATCCTTTTCCTTGCCTATCGTAGTTGATGGGCCGTGACCAGGATAAACTAAAGTTTTAGAAGGTAAAACAAATAATCTTTCTTTTATTGCCTTCTCTAATTGGCTACGGCTTCCCCCCTCTAGATCATAACGGCCTATACCGCGGTTAAATAATGTATCACCGGTAAATATAATATCAGTACGCGGTTTTTTCATCAACAGGCCAATACCTCCCCGTGTATGCCCGGGTAAATGTATAACTTCCAATTCCAAACAATCTAATTTAATGATTTCTTTATCTTCCAAAGTCTTAATCTCGGATTTAACTCTATAAGCCGATGAATAACTGGCGGATAGATTTTTACTCGCATCCTGGAGCATCGGTAGATCCAATTTATGCACATAGACAACTGCCCCAAATTCATCATCGCAACCAATATGGTCATAATGGCCATGCGTATTAATTACCACCATAGGTTTTAATTTATGTTTCTTTAAAACCATATTTATCTTAGATAGCTGGTCACCGGGATCAATAATAATCGCCCCCTTCCCCTGCTGGCATGCCAGCACATAACAATTAACTTCCAATGGGCCAACATTGATGGTTTCAAGAATCATTTTAAATAATTCCTTATTTTTGCATAAGCAAATTTTTGTTCGATATTAGATTTTAGAAGCCGAGCTGTTCGGTAATTACGATCGTCTGCTATGCCATAAACATCGCTTTGTATATAGCTTAAAAGGTCATTTGATTTTGTAATATAGACCTCTAGATTTTTCTGAGCATCTTCTACCAGTAGCATTTTCATCTTACTGAGATTTTTCAATGCTTCCTGCATACAGTCTATTTTCTTCTTGAGACTGGACTTCTGGATAAACGCATTAATTAACTCCTCCTGCCATGATTTCCAATAAAGAAAATCCTGCCGATAGAGCTCCTCTTTAGTCATATTTGAGCCCTTGTATTCCTCGGGGACAAGAACCATCTCTACCGCCTGGTCTGATTTCTTGGACTTCCGGGTAAATTTACGCACAAATGATTCACAACCCACTAGGTTCAACAATAAAAAGCTACATGATAAAATACAGAGTATTTTCTTTATTTTCATTTGACCATCTCCTCGAACTCACGCTCAGTAATAATCTTAATCCTTAATTCCTTGGCTTTATCAAATTTTGAACCTGCGCTTGTTCCTACCACTAAAAAATCGGTTTTATTGCTCACGCTAGAAGATGACATTCCTCCGGACTGGCGCACCAACTCTTCTGCCTGATTACGCGAAAATCCTTCAAGTTCCCCTGTAAAGACCACTGTTTTACCGGTTAGTTTATTGGCTTTAACTTTGATAACATCTTGGCGCATATTTTGCCCTGAATTTTTTAATTCCTGAATCAGTTTTTTAGTCTGGCTAAGGTTAAAATAATCTGCAATGGATGTTGCCATAACTTGGCCTATCTCTGGTATCTTATCGAATTCCTCAAGCTTTGCCTGCATAAGCTTATCCATATCGAAAAACTTACTTGCCAACGTATAAGCAGCTTTCTGGCCTACATGACGAATGCCTAAAGCAAAAATCAGGCGCGACAAAGGCGCTACCTTACTTTTTTGAATTGCCGCTAAAAGATTATTGGCCTTCTTCTCTTTAAATAAATCTAGTTTCAACAAATCGCCAATCTTAAGTTTATAGATACCCGCTAAACTTTTTAATAATCCCAATTTTACTAACTGGCTAATTACCGCCTCACCCAAACCTTCAATATCCAAAGCATCGCGGCTGGCGAAATGTAAAAGTGCCCGTTCAAGCTGCGCAGGACAATCGGAATTAATACAACGATATGCCACATCTTCTGCTTTCTCTTTGATTATCCTTTCTCCGCAGGCAGGGCACCTTTGAGGAATATCATAAGCCTTCTTGCCTTTTTGCTCGACCACTTTAACAACCTTAGGAATCACATCTCCTGCCCGCTCTATAAGTACACGGTCACCCTCCCTTAAACCCAGCCTCTTTATTTCATCAAAATTATGTAAGGTAGCATTGCTTATAACTACGCCCGAACACTCTACGGGCAAAAGCCGGGCAGTAGGAGTAATTACTCCGGTACGCCCCACATTAATCTTGATCGCCAAAAGATCCGTAGTTGCTTGACGGGCAGCAAACTTATAAGCAACTGCCCAGCGGGGGCTTTTGGCGGTAAAACCCAACTTTTTCTGCTGCGAAAAACTATTTATTTTCACTACAATCCCATCAATTTCATATTCAAGCTCATCCCTTTTATCCTGCCACTTCTGACAAAAATTAATTACCTCATCAATATTCTGACAAAGCGCAGAATGCTTATTGGTGCGTACACCCCAATATTTTAACTTAGCCAAAAAATCCCATTGATTATTTATCTCTGGGCCACGGTAAGCCCCCAAGGAATGCGCAAAAAAATTAAGCCGCCTTTTGGCCACAAGATTGCTATCCAATAATTTTAAGGAACCGCTTGTAGCATTGCGCGGATTAGCGAATAAAACGTCGCCAGCTCTCATACGTTCATCATTAATTTTCAAAAAATCTTTTTTTTCGATATAGGCTTCACCGCGGATCTCGATAAAATCTAATCTTTCTTTTCCCAACAGCGCCAGAGGAATAGCACGGATAGTTTTTATATTGCCCGTCACATCTTCTCCTGTCTGCCCGTCACCCCGGGTTGCACCTACTTTTAGCTTTCCTGAAACATATTTCAGGTTTACACTAACACCATCAAACTTAAGCTCCACAACATATTCATAAATAATATTACTTCCCAATCCTTTACGTACACGTTCATCCCAAAGCCTTAATTCATCAATAGAATAAGTATTATCTAAAGAGAACATACCTACGCTATGTTTTACCATCTTAAAACCTTCGCTTATCCCTGAACTTATTCGCTGGCTAGGAGAATCAGTAGCGCGATATTGGGGATATTTATTTTCCAGGGCTGTCAACTGAACCATTAAATCATCATATTCTTTATCGGAAATAGACGGCTGGCTCATAACATAATAAAGATAATCATGCGTGCGTATTCTTTCTTTTAATTTCTCGATTTTATTTTTGATCTGGACGGACATTTTGGCTGTTTTTTTTGGCTAGAATACAATTTTAAAATCGCGGAATTCGCCGCTTGCCGGCTGCCATTCCATAGAAACGTCTTGGATATAACGAGAAAAATGCTGGCTTATTTGTTGTAGAAAATTGTTGAGCACGCCTTCCTCAGCTTCAACAATAACCTCTACCCTGCTGTCATCTAAATTTCTTACCCATCCGCTCACCTTTTGCTGCTCTGCTATATCCTGAACGGTATAACGAAATCCCACCCCCTGAACCCTGCCTGAATAAAAAAGGTGCAGCCGTTTTTTCATAAAATTAAATCGTTAAAACTGGTCGGGGAGAGCAGACTTGAACTGCTGACCTTTCGGTCCCGAACCGAACGCTCTACCAAACTGAGCCACTCCCCGTTATACTTATAAAAACATAAATTTCCCAAAATTTATTCTGAAGCAAGCGAGCGCCACTGAATCTTTGGCGCTCGTCCGCCAACGTTCTAATGGCGGACGCTCTACCAAACTGAGCCACGCCCCGTTACATCCCAGGATATTTAATTGTGGAGATGTAACGGGGCACGCCCCCATCACACTCTCACAAAATTTTAACTATCTTTAGACAAACAAGTATATCAGAAATTTAGGGTATACGCAATAATAGAAGTCTACGCGAGGAAAACTAGGGGACGGTTCTATTTTTTCTTTTAAAAGCAAACAAAAATAGAACCGTCCCCTAGTTTAACCTAGTTTTAGCGAGGATATCGAACTCCACGTTCAATTTATCCGCAAAGCCTTTAAAACTTAGAGTTGTATTTTTAAGGGTATGGGGAATAATGCAAACTTTAATAGTACTGGAACCAATATTAGCTAAGGTCAAACTAACCCCATCCAGGGATATTGACCCTTTTGGCAGGCAATAGCGCATAAAAGCAGTTGGAATAGAAATTTCAAATTCAAAGCTACCACTACGCAAACCTTTCTTGCGCACTAACCCCAAACAATCAATATGTCCACTAACAAAATGCCCAGAAATCCTATCCCCTATTTTAAGGCTACGCTCGAGATTAACTTCCTGGCCTACTCTTAGTAATCCCAGGTTAGTACTTTTAATCGTATTATCAATAACTTCGAAGGTAAAAAAATTATTTCCTATAGAAATAACCGTTAAACATACGCCATTCACTGCGATGCTGTCGCCAATCTTAGTATCAATCAGTGTCTCTTTGGCATTAATTTCCAAAAGAGCTACCCCTGCCTTGCGCGATATTTTCCTTATCCGTCCCAATTCTTCAACAATACCGGTAAACATTATGGAGTAACCCTCGCCTCAATTAAAAACTCTTCATCAAATCGCCTGATCTTTATTTCATGTAATTTTATTGCCTGGCCTATACGCTTGACTCCGGTGCCCATTACCGAAGAAACAGCATCCTTACCACCGATAATCTTAGGGCTGATAAAAAATAGAACTTTATCCACAAGCCTTTCATCAAAAAGCGAACCGATCAAAGTCCCTCCTCCTTCAACAATAATATTACTTATCTGCAATTGGGCCAGTTTTTTAAGGGCGTCACGTAAATTAATCTGTCCGGATCTTTCCTTAACTTCAAGAATTTTAGCTTTTGCCGCTAAATTTTTACGGTTCTCCGTCTCCTGCCCCGGACGGCTTGCCAAAGTAATGATAATTACCTGGGAATCCCCTGAAAAAATATTCGAATTTTCCGGAGTGCTCAAATTGCTATCAACAATTACTTTAATTAACTTTTTTTGGGAAAACCAGGTATTGAGGCGCGGATTATCCCGTAAAACGGTATTTACCCCCACCATAATTGCATCATAATCTTCGCGTAATTTATGCGCAAAACTGCGCGATTTATCAGAAGTAATCCATTTGGAATCACCGGTACGCGTTGCAATACGCCCATCCAAAGATTGTCCGACTTTTACTGTAATAAAAGGAAGGCGCCTGGTAATATATTTTATAAAACTCTCATTTATCTTTTTCAACTGATCCTCTAGCAGGCCTGCATTTACTTTAATATTATTCTGTTTAAGCAATGAGATGCCTCTGCCATTATTTAATGGATTAGGATCAATCATACCAACAACTACTTTTTCTATACCGCTTCCAATTATGCGATCAACACAAGGTGGAATACGGCCAGTATGTGTACATGGCTCAAGCGTAACATACAAAGTTGCTCCCCTTGCCCTACTTCCTGCTTCATCTAAAGCAATAGTCTCCGCATGCGCAAGCCCGGCTTTAACATGAAAACCGCGGCCAATAATCTTGCCAGCTTTTACCACCAATGCGCCTACCAGCGGATTTGGAGAAGTCTTTCCTTTGGCCTTAAGCGCCAGCCTTAACGCTAGCCCCATATAATATTCATCTGTTTTTTTAATCATTTCTTATGGCGAAGTTTTTCTACCAGCTCAAACGGTATTTTAATCATTCCTAATTTTATATCGGGTTTGGCGCTACCATGAAAATCACTACCACCGGTAACTAAAAGATTAAGTTTTTTAGCCAGATCCAGATAAAAATTAATCATAGACTGTGAATGTTCGGGATAATAAACCTCTATACCATCTAATCCATAGCTTATAAATTCAGTAATTAAGTCGTCATTGCGCAATAAATAAGGGTGTGCTAAAACAGAAACACCAGATGCATTTTTTATCATTTTTATTGCATCAGCCACCCCAAGATCAAATCCTAAAACATAAGCTGGCGATTTATCACCGATATATTTACGAAAAGCCTCCGGAATCGAAGTTACTCTACCTTCCTTAAGAAGAGCTCTAGCAATATGCATCCTGCCTACTGTAGCTTTCCCAGAAATATCAAAAACAACTTCAGCATCAAGCTTAACTCCTAATTCGCCTAAATTTTTTATAATTTTATGAACCCTTTGGATCCGGTTTTTTTGAATTAATTTTAATTTTTCAAGCAGGGCAGTATTTTGGTAATCTAGAAAATACCCGAGCATATGTACCTCCCGCCCTTCATATTGAGCAGTCAATTCGATCCCGGGAATTATTTCCAAATCAGTGCCCTTTGCCTCTGCCAAAAGCTCAGGTATTGCTTCTAATGTATCATGGTCAGTTATAGCAATTGCAGAAAGCTTAGCAGAGATACTGGCCTTTACCAATTTGGCGGGGCTGTATGTGCCGTCGCTGGCCAAACTATGCACATGTAAATCAGCGTATTTTACCCTCACACCAATTGGTGAAAAACTCAAATTATCTTTCAATTGGTGTGGGGATTTATTTTTCTTTTTCAATTTTTATTTGATCCAATATAGCGTTAACAAACTTGCCGGATTCGGTACCGGAATATTTTTTAGCCAGCTCCACTGCCTCATTAATCGCAACCTTTGGAGGAATATCCTCCCGGTACAAAAGTTCAAAACATCCCAGGCGCATAATATTACGATCCACAAATGCCATGCGCTCTAACTGCCAATTCGCCGCGTATTTACTAATCTTTCTGTCAATTTCCTGCATATGCCCAATTACCCCGCCAAGCAGCTGTGAAGAGAAATCTTTAAGCTCATCAGAAATCTCCCCTATTTCATTGCTCTGCCAGAAATTTTCCAAGACTTCCTGCCAATTACCCCGGGTAATATCCACCTGATAGAGCATTTGTAACACATATTCACGTGACTTAGTTCGTTTACGCATAGGTTTATTTACCGGAGACTCAGTAATTGTCCAGATAAATTAATCATTTCAATAGCGCTCATAGCCGCATCTCTTCCTTTATTGCCATCCTTGGAACCTGCACGTTCTACTGCCTGCTCAATACTATCAGCGGTAATTATGCCAAAAATTACCGGTATACTATTATCCAAAGAAACTTTAGCCACACCTTTTGCTACTTCCGCAGCAATATAATCAAAATGCGGAGTTGCTCCCCGGATAACTGTACCTAAGCAAATTAAAGCGTCGAATGATTTGCTTTTTGCCATTTTCTGGGCAACCAACGGAACTTCAAAAGCTCCGGGAACCCATGCCACCGTAATGTCCTTATCTTCGGCCCCATGCCTGATCAAAGTATCAATACATCCACTTACCAATTCCTTAGTCATAAAATCATTGAAACGTGAAGCCACCAAACCAAAGGTTTGTCCTTTGGCTATCAGTTTACCCTCAATCACTTTTGCCATATTACGTCCTCCCCGGTTAGAGATCTAGATGATGCCCTAGTTTCTCTTTTTTTGTTTTTAAATATTTATAATTTTGAGCATTAGGTTCAATTTCTAAAGGTATACGCTCGCTAACCTCCAGGCCATAACCTTCTAAACCTACAATTTTACGTGGATTATTCGTTAACAACCTTATCTTTTTAACCCCTAGATCAACCAGAATCTGAGCTCCGATACCATAATCACGTAAATCAGCTTTATGGCCCAATGCCTCATTGGCTTGGACCGTATCCATTCCCTGATCCTGCAAATTATATGCGCGCATTTTCTCGACTAATCCGATACCCCGTCCCTCCTGGTTCATATAAAGAATTATACCTTTTTTTTCCTGGCCAATAAGCGCAAAAGCTTTTTCAAGTTGATGTCCGCAGTCACAACGTAAAGAACCAAAAACATCTCCAGTTAAACATTCTGAATGGACACGCACCAAAATGGATTCATCAAAGCCATGGCCCATGCACAAAACAATATGCGTCTGGCCATTGGTTTTATCACGATAAATAGTTAACTTAAATTCACCGAACTTCGTAGGCAATTTTGTCTCGACAACTGCCTCAACCAGCTTTTCTCTCCTGCGGCGATATTCGATAAGCCCAGCAATCGTACAAATCTTTAAACTATGCCTTTTGGCAAATTCTAAGAGCTGCGGCAGGCGAGCCATCGTGCCATCATCATTCATAATTTCACAAATTACTCCTGCTTGATATAAACCAGCCAGGCGCATTAAATCCAGGCTTGCTTCGGTATGCCCTGCCCTGACCAAAACCCCACCCAAACGGCAGCGTAAAGGAAAAACATGTCCCGGACGGACCAAATCCTCCGGCTTAGTCTTAGGATTAATCAAAACTTCGATTGTTTTAGACCGATCTGCGGCCGAAATTCCCGTGGTTATATCAGAGGCCGCATCAACAGAAATCATCCAAGCAGTTTTAAAGGGGTCCTCCTTGCTAGCTGCAAGAGTATTCTTAAGCATTGGGTCAAGCTCTAAGAATCGCAGCCTTTCTTCTTCCATAGGGACACAAATGAGTCCACGGCCGAATTTAGCCATAAAATTTATATCTAGCGGCTTGGCGCTTGAGGCAGCCATCACTAAATCACCTTCATTCTCGCGATCTTCATCATCAACCACGATCACCATTTTCCCGGTTTTTAAATCATTTAGAATTTCAGCAATACTGTTAAACATAAAACCCCTTTCAAAACAAAAACCCGAATAAAAACAATCTTCGGGCGTAGTAATTTTAATCTTTTTCCATCTGGACTTTACCCATATAGAAACACACCCCGCACTAAATGGTATTGCGCGGGTGTCCATCCATATGGACCATCGGCTCTGGAATTTAACCAGATCTGCCCGCCACTGAAGCTTTGGCGGACTCGCGGGCTGAACCGCCGGTAAGGAATTCCTGCCTGTGGCAGGCAGGTCACCTTGCCCTAAAGATTAATTCTTTATATTTTAACACAGAAACTTGCCTTGTCAATACAATTAAAAATGATTATAATATAGCTATGTTCAATAAAATCATAAAGCTGGCACATAAAAATTTATTTTCTAGCGCAAAAACCGTTTCTGTTGCCGAATCCTGCACAGGTGGACTACTCTCTTCCCTCCTAACCCAAACGCCTGGATCTTCAAAATACTTTCTTTTAGGGGCAGTTACCTATAGCAATCGATCCAAAGAATTAATTTTAAATATTCCTACGCATACTATTACAAAATATGGCGCGGTATCAGAAAAAGTTGCAATATTAATGGCCAAAAATATCCGTAAAAAAATAAATTCGGACTTTGGCCTGAGCATTACCGGAATCGCCGGCCCCGTTAGAAGTGGCGCCTTGCGCCGCGGGACTTCTAACAGGGCAGGGCCCACAGGAGCAACCCTGGACAAGCCCATAGGAACTGTCTTTATTTGTTTGTCCTATAAGAAAAAGAATATTTGTCAAAAATTCTTGTTTTGCGGTAGCCGTAATGAAATCCGAAAAAAATCCGCTTATGAAGCTTTACGCTTATTATGCGCGCATTTATAGCAATAGAACTACCCTCAGGCATCAAAAATGCTATCTCCAAAATACAGTATAAGCTAAAAACTACTCTTCCTAAAATCAGCTGGGTCAAACCGACAAACCTGCATCTTACCCTAAAATTTCTCGGAGAGATTACTTCAAAAAAACTTAGTGATATTAATCAAATAATCACAGAAACAACACAGGTAAATACTAGTTTTAAAATAAAATTAGAAACAGTAGGAATTTTTCCAAACATAACAAAAGCCCATATAATTTGGATAGGTACCGAAGATGCACCTGAAACATTAAAACAAATTATCGGACAATTAGAAACAAAGCTTGGGCAATACGGAATAGCCAAAGAAAAACGCCCTTTCCGTACGCATATTACTATCGGAAGGCTTAAAAGTCGTATTGTACCTTCTAAACTAGAGAAATCTCTTGGCAATATAAAAACCGATATGGTTCATGAAAATTTGGAGTTTGTTGCTAGAGGGATTACTTTATTTCAAAGCACGCTTTCACCTAGCGGCCCAATCTATACTGCTTTAAAAAAAGCTAGCCTTAAGATTACCTGAAGCACGATATTGGTATATACACCTGCAACTAAATCATCTGCCATTATCCCAACTGCCCCATGCACATCCTGTAATTTACCCGCCGGATACGGCTTAAGAGTATCCAAAATCCGAAAAATAAAAAAAGCCAAAATAACTATCTTTAAATCATAGGGCATAAAACTTAAAGCAATGAGCATACCCATTACCTCGTCGATAACAACGCAAGACGGATCCTTTTTGTTCAGCAGCCTTTCAACCTTCCCGCTTGTTAGTAACCCCAAAACTATTATACAAAAAATAAATAAAAAATAAACCGGCTGGCTTAGTCCTCTGCATAAATAAAAAACACCAACCCCTGCAAGGCTGCCGAATGTACCCGGCACCAGAGGCAGATACCCGATAAAAAAAACTGAAGAAATTGCTTTAGCCAAAAAATCACCTGGATTATCAATCTTCATAAACGGGTAATAACCTTGCGATTCTCCCAAAGATATGATAATCCGGAAAAAAGAGTTAAACCTACGGTAAGAAGCATAAGGAAGAAAATCCCTTGGCGGAAAATGTTTTCCCACGCCGGATTCCAAGTATAATATTTAAGCACGATCTCTTTTAACACGATAAAACCCAAAATAGCAAAAATCACTAGCATCTGCAAAACTGTCTTGTGTTTTCCCGCACGGGCTGCAGATAATACTTTACCTTTGTTTAAAGCAAACAGCCGTAAAGATGTAATTAGAATCTCCCTGGAAACTATAATCATAAACATCCAGGCATCGATTAATTGCAATTGCACAAATGCCGCAAAAGCCGCCAGCACCAAAATTTTATCGGCGATAGGATCCATAAGCCTACCAAAATCAGTAACCATGTTTCTGCGCTGGGCGATCATCCCATCAAATAAATCAGATAAAGCTGCCAGGCTAAAAACTATCAAACTTAAAATCTTAGGCCAAAGCCCGTGACAGAATAAAAAAAACATAAATACAAAAGTTAATAAAATCCGCGACATAGTCAAGCGATTTGCTAAATTCATAATTTTACCCCCACTAAATCATACTCCAAAGTATCTATAATTTTTACCCGGGAAAATTCACCGATTTTAAGTATTTTTTTACTCTTTACATAAACTACTCCGTCAACCTCAGGCGCATCTGCCTGGCTGCGGCCAACATAATCACCATCCTGCTTCCCTTCAATCAAAACACTAATGGTCTTATTTAAAAGTCTTTTATTTAATTCTGAGGCAATTTTTTGCTGTGCTGCCATAACAATATCAAATCTCTCCTGTTTTATCCCTTGAGCAACCTGCCCATTAAAGCTATATGCTGGAGTATTTTCCTCTCGGGAATAAATAAAAGCCCCTAATCTATCAAATTTTACTTCTTTTATAAAATCAAGTAATTCATTAAACTCTTTTTTTGTTTCCGAAGGAAAACCTACGATCAGC
This sequence comes from Candidatus Omnitrophota bacterium, assembly GCA_028712255.1. Classification (NCBI taxonomy): domain Bacteria; kingdom Pseudomonadati; phylum Candidatus Omnitrophota; species Candidatus Omnitrophota bacterium. The sequence continues at coordinate 154,391 of JAQTQJ010000001.1, read as the reverse complement.
GAAGTCCGTATTTGAACTCCAGGGATAATACTTCTAATTTTTTTTATTAAAGAAGTTATTTCTGTCTTGGTAATTCTACGGTTCATCAATTTCAAGATACGGTTACTAATATGCTGTATCGGTAAATCGATATATTTACATAATTGTTTATTTGCCGCGATTAACTGGAGTAATTCATCGGTAATACGTTCAGGATTCAGATACAAAAGACGAATCCAGCCAATTTCAGGCGCATTACTGACTATTTTTCTTAAAAGAGCTGCTAATTGGCTAGTACCACTGGCATCCACGCCAAAACCGGTGATATCTTGCCCAATAATATTAAGCTCTGAAATTTTCTCGCAATTTAATCGTCTGACTTTCTGAATTATTGTTTTTTCATCCAGGCTCTTAAGCCTTCCTTTGATCCTGGGAATTACACAGTAACTGCAATTATTCAGGCAGCCTTCGCAAATTTTCAGGTATGCGTAATGCTTTGGAGTTAAAGCAAACCTATCTGCCTGCCCATCCTGATTAAGTGAGCCCATAAAAGCATCTATCTCAGGCAGCTGATTTTTCAAATCTTTGTAACGCTGCGGCAGGCAACCAAAAACAATTATTTTTTTAAGCTTCCCCCGCTTTTTTAACTCTATTAAATCAAGAATAGCATCAATTGATTCACGCTTGGCATCTTCAATAAAAGCGCAGGTATTTACCAAAGCGACATTAGCTTTACTTATATCACTAACAATAGAATAACCTTTTGCATTAAGCCTACCGGCAAGGGTTTCAGCATCTACAAGGTTCCTTGGGCACCCCAAAGATAAAATCCCTAATTTTTGTTTCATCTAGGAGTTTTTAAGCCTTCTTTATTAATGAGGATATTCTTTAAAGGCTTACCACGCCGCCCAAGATTAGCAAAACGTTGATCGTTGACCTGTAGCTCCACGGCACCGGCATCCCCCAAAGATAATTCTATTTTATCTTTGGCATGCCAAGTTTCACTTCTGCCCCGTGCAAGTACTCCATGAAAGACTGTTTTTCCGTCGACCTTAGCAGATATCCAGGATTTATCGCGGGCAAATATTCCTAACGTCACCCCTTCGATCAAATCCTTCTTAGGCTTAGCTTCTTGAGTAGTGGACACGGTTTTTTTCGATAAGGAAGAGGGCATAAGGACTTTAACTTTTTCCAAAGAGGCCCTATTGCTGTGCCGACTTGATACAAATTTTACCAAATTAACCGCCAAGAATATAAAAAGTAACCCTGATACCGTAAATACGATTATCTTTTTAAAATTAAGTACTGGTTTTATCGCGCCCAATTTAATAGAAACATCTTTAATAAAAGAAGCTTTCTTTTGCGCTCTCTCTCCAATCGGCTTACCAATGGTAGCATTTAATACCGGTTTCTGTGGCTGACTGTTTGTTGAACTGACATATTCTTTTGGATCAAGCCCAAGAGAAACACAATAAATCTTAATAAACCCTTTAAGATAAACCGGGCTTAAATCCGAGATACTATCCCCCTCAATTGCACGTAAGACATTCAGATGAATCTTGGTCTTCTTCTGGATATCCTCAAGACTCAAACCCCTTTCCTGGCGGATTTTTTTTAGTCTGGCTCCAGCTGTCTCAATATTCACTATTTTTCTACCTCCTTGCCACAACAAGGCACACTCACGCAATTCTCCCCACCAGGGGCCGGCCCAATTCCATTAAGGACCGAGTGCTATTAGCGCGGAGTGTTGCCACTTGTCAAATCTTTAAGCCAGGCATTCCGATCAACCAAGATCTTACGCGGTTTACTCCCTTCAAACTGCCCAACTAATCCTTCCATTTCCATAGTATCGATAATGCGGGCTGCGCGCGTATACCCTAAACGCATACGCCTCTGCAGTATAGAGACCGATGCCTGATTACTCTCCATTATTACACGTACCGCCTCATCATAAAGATCATCTTTATCAGCGCTAGAAGAACTATTTTTCTGCTGCTCTTTAAGAATCTGATCATCATAAATTGGCTCACCTTGAGCCTTTATAAACTCAACCACTCGCTCAATCTCTGCATCTTTAACCAGAGCACCCTGTATACGGATTAAATCTTCCTTACCAGGCTGTAAAAAAAGCATATCGCCTTTACCTAATAAAGTCTCTGCTCCATTCATATCCAAAACTGTGCGCGAATCAACCTTAGAAGCCACCTTAAAAGATACACGCGCCGGTAAATTCGCTTTAATTACGCCAGTAATTACATCAACACTTGGCCGCTGGGTAGCCAGAATCAAATGTATACCTACAGCGCGCGACAATTGCGCCAGACGAGTAATCGCATTCTCAATCTGATCGCGTGCCACACTCATTAAATCTGCAAACTCATCCACAACTACTATAATATAAGGAATTTTTTCCTGTTTTTCATTATAAGCTTCAATATTCCTTGCTCCGGCGCCAGACAAAAGTACATAACGCGATTCCATCTCAGAAACCACCCAATTAAGCGCAACCGCAGCCTTCTTGGCATCTGTAACCACCGGACACAGAAGATGCGGCAAACCATTAAAAGGCATAAGTTCAACCATCTTCGGATCAATCATTAAAAATTTCAGATCGTTAGGAGACTCTTTAAAGAGTAAAGATAAAATACAAGTATTTACACAAACGGTTTTACCTGAACCAGTGGTTCCAGCAATCAAAAGATGCGGCATATCATCTAAATCGCCGAATATCGGCCTGCCGGTGATATCTTTACCTAAAGCTAATGTTAAGGCTGATCTCTGTTTATGAAATTCCGTAGAGGTAAGTAAATCTTTAATGCAAACTAAAGCACTGTGCAAATTTGGAACCTCAACTCCTACTCTGCCTTTACCCGGGATTGGAGCAATAATCCTTATTGATTGAGCCTTAATAGCCAGAGCGATATCATCGCTTAATGCCTCAATACGGTTAATTTTAACTCCCGGGGCTGGTTCAAGTTCATAACGTGTAATCACCGGCCCACGGATGATATCGGTAACTTTGGCTAAAATCCCAAAATCTTCCAACGTATCTTCCAGCGTCCGGGCGCATGCCTCAAGATCCTCTTTCATCTGCCTAGTATCAGGCGTAGGCGGCTCATCTAATAGATCTAGGGAAGGCAAATGATAATCACCGATCTTTAATTCAGTTGGCTTAATCTTGGCTTGCTCAACATGGGCTTTATCTTTAATTTGAATTTTTAATTTAGGCGCAGTTGCTTCAGGCATAAATATTTTAGGTTTAGACACAATAGAAGATTCAAAATCTTGCTTTTTAGAAAACAAATTACTTTTATTAATAAGACTTGGTTTAACTTTAACCGAAGTAGCTTTTTCCTTATTAATAGGAAATGACAGACCGGAAAATAAAGCTTTTGACTTTATGACTAGTTTAGAAAAAAGAGAAGAAATTAGTTCTTCATTAATTAAAGCCCAATAGATAATAATAAAGCTAATGAAGATAATGACGGCTCCCAACGAAGCAAAATACCTAGTTGCGGCAGTTGAAGTAAGTGCGCCGAAGAATCCGGCGGTCTGAAACCTCAACAAATCATTATTTAAATTAAACATACCAATCAACGAGCTTATGGAAACAAGCAACACAAATACCCCTATAATACGAGCAACACTAATATAAGGCTTATCCTGACGGAAATATTTTATACCGAGTGTAATTACTAAAAAAGGAATAATAAAACTGGAGATATTGCCAAAAAGTAATACGATAAAAGCACCCAGATAGGCGCCGAAAATTCCCAGGAGATTTTTAGGAGGAAAATTTGGATGCGAAGTGTAGAAAGCGAGGTCCAGACGATCGAAGCGGATAAGGCTGGCTAAGACCATCAGCCCTATTGCTACTAGAATAACGCCTTTGACCTCATTTATTCTTCTTTCTCTCACTTCTTAGAAATTAACTATTTTGCTGGTCGGTTTCAGCCTGCTTTTTGCTTAAATTGATCCTGCCCAATTCATCTATGCCGATGACTTTAACTTTAAATTCATCGCCGACTTTAACAACATCATCAATTTTCTTTACAAATGTATTGGATAACTCAGAAACATGGACCAATCCCTCTTTACGCGGGGCTATCTCAACAAAAACACCAAACTGCATAATACGCTTTACCTTACCAAAATAAATCTTACCAACTTCTACATCGCTGGTAATTGCTTTAATCATTTTAATGGCAGCATCGGATTTTTCAGCATCAACTGAACCAACCAAAACCGTACCATCATCCTTAATATCGATGCTCGCCCCTGTTGCAGCAATTATTGCCTTGATGGTCTTGCCACCCGGGCCAATAAGTTCTCCGATTTTTTCAGTATTAATCTTTAAAACATCGATTCGCGGAGCAAAACTAGAAAGTTCTTCTCTGGGGCTCTTTAATGCCTGACTCATCTTATCCAGGATAAATAATCTTCCCTCTCTGGACTGAGCCAAACATTCTTCAAGTAAATCCAAGGAAATCCCGTCAATTTTAAGATCCAACTGTACAGCGGTAACTCCGGAACCTGTACCAGCAACCTTAAAATCCATATCGCCAAAGTGATCTTCCAGTCCTGCGATATCCGTTAAGATTACCACTTTATTCCCCTCTTTAACCAATCCTAAAGCAACCCCGCCTACGGCCTCCTTAATCGGAACACCGGCATCCATTAATGATAAAGTAGCAGCACAAACAGAAGCCATAGAACTGGAACCATTAGATTCTAAAATCTCAGAAACAACCCTTACCGTATAAGGAAACCTTTCTTTTGAAGGCATTACTGCAAGCAATGCTTTCTCCGCTAAGGCACCATGGCCGATTTCACGCCTTCCTGGTGAACGCACGGGCCTAGTTTCTCCGACGCTAAAAGAAGGAAAATTATAATGCAGCATAAAAGATTTCTTTCTCTCTCCATCTAAAGCTTCGATCAACTGTTCATCCTCACCTGTACCTAAAGTAGTTACAGCCAAACTTTGAGTTTGTCCGCGAGTAAAAAGGCTGGAGCCATGGGTACGCGGAAGCACAGACACTTCACAACTAATTGGACGGATCTCCTTAAAAGAACGCCCGTCAATACGGATATTTTCAACAGAAATCATCTTACGCACCTGTTTCTTCTCTACTTCATGCAAGCCGGTACGGATATCCAAAGCCAAGAATCCTTCACCCGTTAATTGCAGCTCCAACTCTTTAACCAACAAAGCTACTTTTTCTTCACGCCCTTCCTTATTGCTTAGTTTATATACATCAGCTAATTTATCCTTAGAAAGCGATTCAATTTTTTGCATTAAAACAGGATCGATTAATTTAAGTTCAACTTTGGCTTTTGGCTGGCCATAAAGACGCAAAAATTCCTCCTGCATATTTAATATGGATTTTAAACTTTCCATCCCGAACTTCACCGCTTCCAAATATACTTCTTCGGAAACTTCTTTAGCCTTTGATTCAAGCATCACTACGCCATTATTATTAGCAGCCACTACTACTTCTAAATCTGCACTTTCAATTTCAGCATAAGTAGGATTTAAAACCAATTCATTGTTTATCCTGGCAACACGGCAGCTAGCTAAAGGACCTTTAAAAGGAATATCTGAAATAGACAAAGCTGCGCTTGCTCCGATTAACGCTAAAACATTCGGATCATTCTCCCCGTCACTTGAAAGAACCATTGCCATAACCTGAACTTCGTTTAAAAATCCTTCTGGGAACAAAGGGCGTATTGGCCGGTCGATTAAACGAGAACCTAAAATTTCATTTTCTGAGGGCCTGCCCTCACGCTTAAAAAATCCTCCGGGAATCCTTCCGGCGGCGTATGTCTTTTCCTGATACTCAACAGTCAGAGGGAAAAAATCCTGGCCTTCCCTTATTTCTGCGGACATACAAGCAGTAACCAATATAACGGTACCCCCATAAGTAATGGTAACTGCGCCATTTGCTTGCTTAGCAAACTTGCCCGTTTCCAAGATGAGATCATTATTGCCAAATTTAATTTTTAAACTTTTATTTTGCATGATTATAGCTCTTTCTTTTTTTGGATTTAAATCTTACGAGGATTACTTTCTAAGCTTAAGTTTCCCCAGGATCTCTTCATACTTTTTCATATCCTTATCCTTGAGATACTTGAGAAGTCTGCGGCGCCTGCTCACCAATAAAAGCAGACCGCGGCGAGAATGCAGATCTTTCTTATGTGATTTAAAATGCTCTCCTAAATCATTGATTCTCTCAGTTAAAATCGCTATCTGGACCTCTGCAGATCCAGTATCTCTGGAGTGCACTTTAAAATTATCAATCAATTTTGCCTTCTGTTCCTTTACCAAAACCAAATCTCTACCTCCATTTTTTTAAAAAAAATACGTTAGTTAACTTAACAAGTCAATGAATCTAACATACAAAACCAAGTCTATGTATATTACCATAAAAAAATTTTTATGCAACTTCAATTTCATGATTTTTTTAAATCAATAATTTTTTCATTCACTAGATGCGCGATGAGGTAGCCCGATCTATGGCTTCTAAATACTTTTTAGCAACATGCGCTTCCTGCGCTTCAGCCGGAAGACTAATTAAAACCTTATTGAACGCATATCTTGCTTCTTCATTCTGACCAAGTTGATAATCAACAATCCCCAGGTGCAAATAAAGCATCCATGAACCAGGCATAATTTCAATAGCTTTCTTAAAATTATCCCTAGCCTCACTATACTTTTTCTCTGTTTCGCCAAGTTGCCCACGATATAGATATACCCCTAACAGGGCTGTCTTGTTTAAATATTCCGTTTTGTCGTCAAGGGCGTTATAAGCCTTTTCCAGTAAACTATACGATTCTGCGTAATCTTTTTTATCGTAAAAAGAGGATATGGCCAAGTTCAAATAAGATAAAGGGCTATGGTAAAAGAAAAGCAGCGGGAAATTCTTTGAGAAATAAATTTTTTCACCGACTGTTGCCTCTTGTTCCTTTAATATTTGTTTTGTTTTTTCATCGGGCGGCGGCGCAAGGATTATAGTATCAGGCGGAAATGAGCTTGCCGCTAAAGCCGTTTCAGATATTGCCCCGGTTATTTTCCTAGTAGCAATCAAAACAGAAAGGCCAGTAATTAATTTTTGGTTCTTAAGCTTACTTGCGGTTTTATTTGCCTCTTCCAGTAAACCGGCATAACAATAGATAGTAGATAAATTATAATAAATAATATCGGCATATCCGGCATTTTCTTTTTCTAATGCCTTTTGAAAATTGAAAATTGATTTCTGGTAATCTCCTTTACAGGCATAACTCACAGCCAGATTATGATACGCTCCCGGTTGGCCAGAATCGCACTTAAGAGCCTCCTCCAATTGTTTTATTGACTCTTCATATTTACCTTGCTTAAGAAAGTCAGTGCCTAGTTTAAAATAAGAATTATATAGCTCAGAGGGCATTTCCCCACTTGTAGACACAGCTTCTTTTCTTTCGTCAATGCTTTTGATTTCATCTAGAAAGAAGGTAAGCGGCATACCATCAAAATCTATTTTTATATATTTATCTGTCTTTTCCGTTATTTTACCTTCTATGGTCTTGCCAGATTTAAGGGTAACGGTTTCAGCCACAAGAATATTTGGAAAACATAAACTACAAATCAATAATAACAGAATTACCATCACTATTTTTCTCCACTAAAGTGCCACAAAATATTATTCAACTTCAAGGTCTCTGACCTTTTTACGTAAGGTTTTCTTTTGTGCATGCTTACGCTTATTCTCCAGGATTTTTATTTTCAACCCCTTTGGCTTTTTACGGTTAGTGCGCATAATTTTAGCCTTAAGCGATTGCCTGGCTAAACTATCCTGCTGGTTTCTCTGAGCAATTTTACTCAAAAGGATATGCCTGGCTAATGAACGATTCAAAAGCTGCGAACGCTGGCGCTGGCATTTTACTTCTATACCTGTAGGAAGATGTTTTAAATACACACAGGTAGAAGTCTTATTGACATTTTGGCCACCTGGCCCACTTGAACGAATAAACCGCTCCACGATATCATCCTCACGCACCCCTAAAAGAGCCATTCTTCTTTCCAAAGTCATCGCTATTTCCGGATCGGAAGACATTAAAATTACTCCTTGCCCAAAAGGGCAGGCCTTCCTAATACCTTTTAAGGAAGGGCCATTATCTCTAAATCAATATTTCTAATTAAATCATCCAGATCTTTAACTAGCCCGGCTGGGAGTAACTTCAATACATGGACCTCTTGCTTAAGCATACGTAATTGGCCAAGCAGCCTTTTTAAAGTAGAACTCCTTCTTTTTGCCTGTGCCGCCTGCGGATCCAATTCCTGTCTCTGGCGAATAATTACTCCTATATTCTTCTTAAGTTCACTGGCATCCTTACCCTTTTCGAATATTTCCTTCTTCAAACTGCTGTAATCTTCTTCATCCAAACCCTTTTTATTTTTTGCCTGACGTAACAGGTCAACTGATTCATAGCTGGGAATATTTACAGGCTTAGCCGAATCGGCATAATCAGTTTTTAAATACTGCGGCTCTTCTTTTTCCAGGAAATAATACGACTTAAGCAACTTCATCGCTGTCTGTTTGCGTATGCCAATCTCGCCAGCAACATAAATATCAAAATTAATATACCCCCACTCTTTATACATCTTATCTTTGTAAACCGAATATAAAGAGCGCCCCAATTCAATCCAAGAGCATTTGAAATTCTTGGCGCTCTCTAAAATATGGTAACGCAAAGAATTGACATCCAAACTCTCCATCTTTTCTTCGATATTCCTCACTGATTTTGTTTTAGCCTCTTGCATTTATCTAGGACTATTGCTAAATGCCTAAATTCTTGTCATTCTTAGGCCGAAAACCGAAGAATCTCGAAACTAATAAGATCCTTCGCTTCGCTCAGGATGACGGAAAATGACATCTCACAATAAAACTATCCCCCTTTTTTTACTCTCCAAAAATACTTTTTAACTCCTTGCCTATATTTTTATACTTATCTATAACGCTAACCACCTTATCCGCTAACTGCTGGGGCGGCTGATTGGCTAAATTCTTCATTGCCGCTTTTAAAATTATACTTTTTAATTTTTCCTGGCTTAAAGCAGGATTATCCAGTTTAGTATCAATACCAAACTCCAGGTGTAAATTACCCTCAGGATCAATAAAGAAATCCAGGGCATCTTTCATCAGTTCGAATTCCGGCTGCAGCTGCTGATTCTGTTCATATATAAGCTTAGAAAGATTAAAATCTGTATTAATTCTTAAAGTATTATTTTTAGAGTTAAAAACCGAACTTAAATTCAACATAGCCGAAGAAATTTTCTTATTTGATATAAAGTTACCATAATACGGGGATAGATTGGCTATATCCATATCCTTAATTTCTAATTTGGCGTTCATATCTTTGGTCAAATAATCCAGCCAACCATCAAATACAATATCGCCAAAAGCTTTTCCTTGTGAATTAAGCAATTGGGCGCTGATGTTGAAATTTGTTGCTAGCGATGTAATCGGTAAGGAAACTTTGGCCACTTTTATATTGAGATTATCCACAATTATCTGAAAACCTTCTGGAGTAACTTTTCTGTCTGTAAAAATTATTTTTCCACTTTGCACTCTCAGGCTAGTCAAGTAAATCGCGGGAGGCTTCTCTTTCTGCTCAAGGACTGGCAGATTTAATTTCCCATCTGCTGACTGCTCAAGATTAATCACCGGCTCAACAACATTTAAGCCATGAATAACTATTTTACCAAATAACAGAGCGACTAGATTCGGTGATAAAGATACCTTTTTAATACTAGCAAAATTACCTATCTCTAGTCTCTCAAGGGTGATAGTAAATGGCGGGCTTAAACTTACTTTACCAAGGCTAACTTTAAGTTTTAAGTTCTGCTGAATCTGTTCTTCAACAATCCGGGGAGCATATATTCCAACTAAAATACTGGCTATCAAAAATATAACTAATAAAACCGCAAAGACCCAAATTATAATCTTAAACTTTTTTTTCATTAATTTTGTAAAAGTAGTGTTTCCTGAATCTTTGCGCGGACGATATCTCTAAGAGAAGAAAAATCAGCCGGGCCAAACCCGCCTATTGCAATCTCTGGCAGTACAGTAACTGTGGCCGTAACTTTAGTCGAAAAAATCCAACTTCCCTTAGGAATTGCTTCCTGCGTACCCTTTATGCAAATCGGAAGTATTGGTTTTTTTTCTTTAATCGCCAATTTGAATGCCCCATTCTGAAATTCACCCATCTGGTCATTGCTGCTACGGGTGCCTTCCGGAAAAAACAATACCGACATATCTTTACGCAGCCATTGGCTTGCTTGGTGATAAATTTTCTTTATGCTGGCAAAGTCGCCGCGGGTAAGTTTTATGTGCTTAATCAAGCTCAGACACCATCCGACAAATGGGAGTTTAAATAAACTTGCTTTAGCTACCCATTTAAACTGGCTTTTGAGCTGATAAAGCACCACAATATCGGCCAAGCTCTGGTGGTTAGCAATGATTACATAGGTTTTATTATGGTCAATGTTCTCCAGGCCTTTGACTTTTACGTTCCAGAAAGGATTTAAGCTAATTACCGCATCCGACCACCAGAAACACTGCGCGTGGGTAACCTTCTTTTTTTTATCAAACGGGAAAAGCAGAATGGTTAAAACTAAAACCACAAAAAACAGCAGAATAGTCAGTAAAATACTACAGATCCAAATCCATATCGAAATAATCACTTTCATGCCCTTTACTCTTCTTTATACTTTAATCCAAATACCGCCGTCTGTCAACCTCTATTAGTGTAAAAAGGGGACGTTCCCCCCAGGGGGAAACGTCCCCTTTTTACTAGCGAATTACCGCAGATGGGCAGATTTGGTTGTAAGCGCAGTAAGTGCAGGCTTTATATTCCGGTTTAGCCGGATAATTCTGACGCCTGATACCCGCGGAAACTTTCAAAATATCTTCTCTTACCTCTTCTAAATCATCTTCACTTAGCTCATGCCGGCCGATAATTCCAGACTCTAAAAAGTATAATTTTACCGCAACAGGTAAAACTCCGAATATATGCTGATACGCCAAACCATAAAGCGCCAGCTGCTTGTTTTCCTTGACACGTTTATCAGCATCTTTCTGTATTTTAACTTCCGAGGTCTTAAAATCCATAATCACCGCGCCACCATGTTCCATATCGATACGGTCAAACCTACCACTGATTTTATTATCCCCAATCACAAAAGAAAAATCTTTTTCAATAAATTTGGGGAGAGATTTACGGTTTTCTTCATCTTTATAAAATCTGACTAAAGCTTCTCTGCCAATGCGAAAACGTTCCTCTTGATGATTAACATCTAAAAACCCTTGGGGGTCGAAATTAGCTTCAAAACAATCTAAAAGCTCATCTATGGTCGCCTTAGTACCATTGAGCTTCCGTAATAAATATTGGCTTACCGCCTCATGCATCGCCCGGCCGTAAATAACCGTGTGATGCTCCATAATTGGCACGCGCAGAATATTTACATATTTATATTTCAGAGGACAAGTTAAATAATCATCAATCTGATAATAACTTAGAGTAACTAACTTATCTTCAGGGATCTCTTGCAGGCCTGATTTAGGTAACTCCTTAACTGGAGCAAAACGCGCAATACTTTCAATGGCCGCAGTTTTCTTTTTCTCAATATCCTGCGCGGCAAGTTTACCTAAAGCCTCAATCACAAATTGACTCACCTTACGAAGGCGCTTGCCGCCATAATCATCAGCGCTAGTCAGATACAACTCTTCTTTAGAGCGGGTCATTCCTACATAAAAAAGCCGGCGCTCCTCCTGAATATGAAAATCTCCAGTAGGCAGGACTTCTTTAATCAAAGCATCTGGTAATTCGATCTGCTGGCCGCGTTTACGAAGCGGAAATTTTCCCTGTACCAAACTAACTAAAAAAACAACCCTAAACTCCAGGCCTTTGGCTTTATGAATAGTCAGGATATTCACCGCATCCTGATCCAAGTCTGCTTCTACTGTCGGTGGGTCATCTCCGGAATCAATCAACAGATTCAGATGTTTGATAAAACTAATTACTCTGTCCTCTTTAGCAATTAGTTCAAAATCGCGCACCTGGTTAAAAAATTTAGCGATGTTCTGAATTTTGGCTTCTTTTTCTAAAGTCGGATCATGGGTTAAAAATTTAAGATAACCAGTATCAGTAAAAAAAGCATAGAGCAACCTACCAGTTGTTTCATCACGAGAAACCTGCAGGAATTTTTCAATCTCCACAAGCACCTGTTTTACTTCCTCTTTAGTCTGATCCTGAACCTGGGCTAACTCCGGAATCTTTTCTAAATCGCCAAACACAGAATAAAGCGAGCGGTTTCTACGCCGGGCAAAATGATTACACAATGACAAATCGACTAAATTTACTTTATAAATCTCAGAACTCACCAAATAATACAAGCTTAACGAATCCGAAGGATTAGCGATTACCCGCAAGAAATTAATACATAGCTTTACCTCTTCCCGAGCGTATAGACCCTGGTTACCGCTGAACTGCCAAGGGATACTCTGCATATTCAACGACTGAATAAAGCCTTGAGCATCGGAATTAGAGCGTACAAGAATAGCAAAATCCCTATACTTAAACTTACCTAAACTTACCTTATCTTGTATAATTTTACTTACATTATCAGCTTCCGTTGAATGGGTATCAAAATGCAAATAAATGGGCCTTCCGCCTTCTTTACTCAAACCAACAAGGTGCTTATCAATATTGGCCTTAACTTCAAAACGTTCCGGATTATTATTTTGAATCAATTGATAAGCGCTATCCAAAATTGGCTGGCTGGAACGGTAATTCTGAATCAAGGTAATTTTTTCTGCCTGCGGATACTCTTTGTTAAAATTTACCAGATTACTGTAGGCTGCCCCGCGCCACCGATAAATACACTGATCATCATCTCCAACAACGGTAATGTTTTTTAAGGAACCAGCAAGCAGCCTTACAATCTGAAACTGCGCAAAGTTGGTATCCTGAAATTCATCAACTAGAATATATTTAAATTGCTTCTGGTAATTCTGTAAAATCAAAGGATGCTCACGCAATAGCTGCAGACTTAAATAAAATTGATTACCAAAATCCACCAATCCTTCTTTTGCCAAAAGCTCCTGGTATTTATCATAGGCTCTAGCCACCTCCATCTGCTGCACTGCCAATTCTTCTGCGGCCTTATCTAGCGGATTACTCTTTGCCTGGATTAAAAAATCCTGCGCGTATTTTAAATATTCGCCAGCTGAAATATCCTCATCTTTTGCCCGGCTGAAAAACGAAATCAATGCTTCGATAAAACGGGTAGGCTCAGCTAACGGACGATAATAATTAAGCGTAAACTCAAAAATATGTTCACGGAAAAATACCGCAGCCTCAGGGCCGGCAAGCACTTTAAAATCAGGATTTAATCCAGCAACTAAAGCATTCTCACGCAGGATGCGGTCACCAAAAGCGTGAAATGTAGAAATCCAAATATCCGTATAACCATACGGCATCAAGATATCCACGCGCTCCTGCATTTCTTTGGCTGCTTTATCGGTAAAAGTAAGGGCGAGGATTTCATCGGTTTTAGCCAGGCCCTGATTAATCAACCATGCGATGCGCTGAGTAATTACCCGCGTTTTACCTGTGCCTGCGCCGGCAATAATTAACAGCGGCCCCTCTTTATGCGTAACCGCTTCTATCTGTTCCTTATTTAATCCTTCTAAAACTTTATCCATAATTTATAACTCAATCAACTCGTAATCTAAATTCCCCAGGCCTAATCTTTGGGCGTATTTAAGCTGCTTAGTACCTTCGCGCTGAGGATGAAGTTCATTAAAAATATCTTTGCCGCAATACTGATTCACCAAATCAAAAGCGGCTTGATCAATACTTACCGGATCAAACGATGCTAATATCCCGATATCAGGAACAATCCGGGGATCATCCTTGGCAAGGCAATCACATTCCTTGGTAATTTTAATCGCAAAATTTAAAAATCCTAATTTTCCTTTTTTGTTTTTTAACACTGCCGCAGCGTATTCAATCATTTTTTCCTGAATAGTGGCCGCGCCCGATCCCCAAGGGACATCTATCGCTAAACTCGGGCAAACCGCAATACAAGTTGCGCAACCGATACATTTTGCGCCATCAATAACCGATTTATTATTTTGAATCGTAATCGCTCCTACCGGGCAGGCTTTCTCACACTCACCACAACCCGTGCATTTATCCTGATACACAACCGGTGAAACTTCAGAATGCTGCTGCAGCTTGCCTTCGCGCGCCGCGCAACCCATTCCAATATTTTTTAGCGCTCCTCCGAAACCAGTCATAATATGGCCCTTAAAATGGCTGACTCCCACAAGGGCATCAGCATCCACAAAGAGCCGCGCCACTTTAGCCGATTTAATAAATTTCTGGTTGATAGGTACCTCAACGACATTCTTTTTTTCAGTATCATCCGGCACTATTATTTCTGCTCCCGTTGCCTGAAGGGTAAAACCATGTTCACGGGCAAGGGCTAAATGGTCGACAGAATTAGTGCGTCTGCCGCGGTAAAGCGTATTGGTATCGGATATGAATGCTGCTGCTTTCAAAGCAGTTATTTTATCGCAAATTATGCGTAAGTATTCCGGCTTTACGAATCCGGTATTGCCCTCTTCGCCGAAATGCATCTTCACCGCAACTCTATTATTCAGCTGGATAAAATCCAAAACGCGGCTTCCCTCAAGTAATCGTTTAAGCTTATCACCAACCACCTGAACCTTTTCTGAATTCCCAAGGCTAACTAAATATACTTTGCTTTTCATGTTTTATCTCCTGACACTTCAGAAACAGCTTTACGGTAGGCGCACATATCGCAGTTTTGCGCGGAGAGCGGGATTGTATTGCTATTTAAACATTTATGTATTTCTTTGATGGTGCCGCTAACCCAGCTATCATCCCCCTCATAAGGAATAAGCGTTAGGTTAAACTCCAGCCTTCCATCAAATTTTTCAAGCGCGGTATTGCCGTTACAATATACAAAGTATCCTGTGTCTATTACATTAAAACCATTGCCCCGCAGTAACCACTGGTAAATTTCCATCTGCCGCTTGTATCCACCATGCCATTCTTTATCCAAAGCATTAATTTCTTCAGGCTTACTGGTAGATTTATAATCCACAACCATATATTCACCTTTACTATTGCGCCATAAATCATCGATTGCACCAAAAACTAGTAAATTCGTCGGCTTATCCAGCACCTGCACGCCTTTAAAATTATTTCTCCACTCTTCAAGTTGCACAAGATGGGCTGGAAACGCATCAACCCCGTATTTCGTCATTAATGGATGCGCAGTCCCATTTTTACGTAATAGATCAAACTCTTTCTTAAGCAATATATCCACCGCACTGTTTAAAGTATATGGAAAACTTGGCGGCGCACCCACCCCCAGCCTGCGGTCAAGGTAAAAGCAGCGCGGGCATTGTATGAAAAGCTCGATCTTAGAGCGGCTAAGTTTAAACGGTTCTTTGCTTTTAGGGTCATATAGATTCTTTTCTCTTTTTGGCGTATAGTATTCAGACATTTTAATCCCTTTTAAGTAGATATTTTATGTTTTTAACATTGGCCCATGAACTTTACCCAATATCTTATTCCAAAACGCATTAACCTCTTTGACTAAGTTACTTTCTTGGATTCCCTGTTTCTTGCGAACAAGATATTTTTTGAATTCTTTTGCGATAATAGTATTGGGAATTAAATCAATCGCCTCATAAATCTGTCTCTTATCAAGTGATTCTATATCTTTGATTAACTGTTCCCTTGGCATATCCTCAACAATTCCATATTTTGCTATAGTGCCATGAGGCAACTCTTTTATCACCTCATAAACTTTGGCGTATTTTCTTTTATACTTATCCGGCCTTAATTTATTTATTTGGCTAATGTTATCTTTTTTAAATTTATCGATATCCATTACCACTACAAAACTCTTTGCTAAAGTCTTAAATGTCGAGCCAATTGCATTATCTTGCAGGCTGACTTTATCTTGAGCAAAAGCGCAACTTTGAAAGCCTGAACCTATTACTAATAACAAAACTATTCTAAATATAATCAATCTAGTTCCGTCCACTATTATATTAGTTAAGATAATAATGCCAATTTTACAGTCCTGTCTTTGTTAAAACAATACCATAATGATACGGTTTTAAATCGTATTGGACAGCCCCATTGAACCCGGCACTTTGAGCCCACTTTATGCAGTCTTCCGGTTTAGGACGAATATCCATTGCAGGACCACGCGGCGTAGTTGAGTCATAATTCCAATGAATAATTCCTAACTTACCCCCATCTCTTAGAATCCGTTTTGTCTCATTAATAAGAAACATTGGTTTCTCAAGGTGAAGAATATTAAAAAGCATCGCATAATCAATACTTCCATCAGGCAGGCCAGAACCATCAGCCATAAAATCACGCATAAAGGTTCTGACATTACTCAAACCGTACTTTTTAGCTTCTTCTTCAGTAATCCGGATCATATCCGGCTCGATATCTAACGCGAATATTTTTCCTGTAATAACTTTTGCGGCCGGAATTGTAAATGTACCATAGCCACAACCGAACTCTGCTACATCAACTATCCGGTTATTTATACCAAGCGTATCCAGAATCTTTGCAGGATTAAAAAACTTTTCCCACATCTGGCGCTCAGGCATACCACTCTCTCTGATCTTCATATTTTATTTGCGTTCCTTTACAAAAAGTGGCAATGACGCTTTCTGTTGGCCATCGATGGCTAAATCAATTGAATACTCTCCCATCCTCTCCAGCTTTAATCCTTGAATATTCAGAATCAGATTGGCTGAATTAGAACTTTGATCTTCGGGGAAATTTATGGTTATAACACCTTCTGCAGGAGCGATAACGTTTTTCCCATCCATATCCACAAAATGGACTATAACTTTATGGTCTCCCCGTTCAATGCGCTCAAATCGCGCTCTCAATGCAATTGCGCATTGTGGATGTACTGCCGGAGTTTGAGTTACCCAGATTGAATCAAAAGCTCCCAACATGCTCAGTTTACCAAAATCTGCGGTTGCTGCGTCACATAAAGCAAAAATTTCTACTTGCATCCTTTCCCTCCTACAGCTGATTGTTGACTTTTTAAATTTTTACTCTTATACTTTCCTTATGAAGAAACTAATACTTGCCTTATTACTTATCCCGCTATTATCTGGTTGTGCTACGGTAAATTTCTCTTCCAAATATTATAGCCTGCCTGCTGGCTACGAAAAAAACCTAAATGATGTGTGGAACCAAATGATAACAAAGGTGCCGCTTAAATATAAAAACTACTATTCTTACCGAATTGTCAAAGACAACCAAACCAAGCCTGCAGGAATACCACAGAGTCAACAAAAAGGCAATAATGTTGTAATTTTAATTCCCGAATATTTTGTTAAATATGTTTGGGAATTTTATTACCCCAAATATAACAAAGAAATTATGGCCTGCCTTTTTGCCCACGAACTAGGCCATCCTGAATCTCAATATTCCAGTAAAACGCCAAAAGAACATCTGCTCTGTGACAAATATACAATTAAAAACTTACTCCTCCCACCTGCTACCGCAACCACTTACTACAGCACGCTTATTGTTGTCAGAGACTATTGGTCTGCCCGTAAGGGTGCTGGTGGCCATCTATTTAATGCCGGATGGAATGGCTTAAACATTGCCTCCACCCTATTTGTTGGCGTAGGATTTATTGGTGATTTATACGCCACAGACCTTAATTACAGGATATCATCTCTTAAGCACGCTTACCCATCCGCAAAATTCTGTTTTAAGCGCGTCGATAATCTCAAAGAACAACTAAAATAGAACCGTTCCCTCTATTTCAATAATTAAAAATATCCTTTAATGCATACTCTTTACCCGCAGCCTTGTTCAAAGCATTAAGCAACCGATATTGAATCTTTAAATTCAAACGCCTTCCTTTGCACGCACGGCTGACCATCTTATGCGTAAGCTGCTCAGTTGAATTACTCACCAAATCATGAGGCTTAAACTCATGTTCAGCCATAATTTTCGCAAGCGGTTGCTCCCCAAGATCTCGTTCAATTCTGTTATTCATAATAAAATATACACGGTATCATTATCTATATACATAAATTATACCACCCCAATCACAGTATTGTAAACAAAAAGGGCAAATGATTAAGTCGAGCCCCATGTAGATAGCTAAAGCCAAGCAAACTCATGACAGACTATTTTTCAACTCGAAACCCAATTATCTTTTTCTCTTGTATCAGTGGAGGCTCTAAAAGTTGCTTAATCGCTTCAAAGATTGTTTTTATAGTTTCATCATGTTTGAGATATTTTCTCTCTAGTACATTTATTTTTGCTGCTAGTTCTTTATGAGTTAGAAGAATTTCTCTCAATTTGACAAATGCGCGCATAATCCAAATATTAACCTGAATAGCTCTTTCGCTATTTAAAACACTAGAGAGCATAGCCACTCCTTGCTCAGTGAATACATGTGGCAACTGATAAGAAAATTTCAGAAATCACAGGTGGTCACAAATTGTGACCACCTCTTTTTTCTCTTTATCTGTCAACTTAAACATAAAATCATCCGGGAACCTCTTTATGTTCCTCTTCACAGCCTGATTTAAAACTTTAGTCGAAACCCCATAAAGCTTAGCTAAATCATAATCCAGCATTACTTTTCTATTTCTTATTTCTAAAATCCTTGTAGCGATAACTTCTGCAGCAATTGTTTTAGGCATATCAATCTCCTTTCTAAGCCAATAGACGCAGAAGGAGGCAGAATCTAACAAATTATTTTCTTATTTATTTACTAACACTACAGTGAGCCTAACTTCGGGGATATGCTACCTGATTCTAATGCCGCCAAATACTACTCAGCCATCAATATTATAAAACCAACTAAAACTGCTATTATTATAACTATAAGAATTATTCGCGGCTTAGGGTACCTGAGCTTACCCATAAAACCGATATTGCGATTAAGACTCTCTCCACAAAAAAGACAAAGCAGCGCCTCATCATCATAAACCGGTTTCTTGCAATGTGGGCAAATATATTCAGCCATTCAGAAATAGAACTGTCCCCTTATTTTTCAACAAGACTTACATTTAGCAAGGCTTATAAAAAAGTATATTATTGTTACCGTGGCTACAGTAACCAAGGATATCCCCATTAACCTAGTATTGCGGATTTCCTTTTGCATAGAGATAGGCTCAATGCGCCAATTGATTTTAGCATAAAATTTCTTTTGAGTCTCGATCATCAGCTCCGGCTTAAAGAAAACAAACAGGCCGACTATTATGCCAATCACAGAAATTAAAATAGTAGTAAGTGAGGTGCTCATAATCAAAGTAATCACGCTCATCTTGCCTCCCGGTTCATTACCTGGCCCCAGCCTTTCTAAGTAATTCAACTATCTCTTTCTTGATATCGCTTTTTATATTGCTTGATGATTCAACTATTGATAAAACTGTCCTACCGTCATTGGCTTTAACATTAACATCTACGCCTTTATTTAGTAAGAGCTTTACGGTTTCAATTTCGACAAAACGCCCAGCAGCGTACATCAATGGTGTCATACCTTCAGAATTCCTTACATTAACATCTGCACCTTTATCTAATAAAAGCTTCACGGTTTCGGATTGACCAAAAGTTACAGCAAACATCACTAGCGAACCATCAGGTTTCATAGTTTCAGCTTTGCCATAATACCCGGCAGCGTACATCAATGGTGTCATACCATGAGAGTCCTTAGCATTCACATCAGCGCCTTTAGATATCAATTCATTGACTTTTTGAATATTTTTGTTTCTTACCGCTTCACATAGTTCGTCATTGATACCTGCCAGACAAACTATAGGAGTTACCATTATACAAAAAACCAAAACATAAATAATCCCAGCTAATTTCTTCACAACCTGCCTCCTACTATAAATTCCCAGTGACACATAATAAAAATAGAAACATTTCCATTATTTATAGAATCATTGCTTAGCTTTATAAAGTAAAATCACTTTCCCCTTTCAGCCTTATATTTAATCTTAACAGTCCCAATATCCGTGGTAATTAAGTCTTTGCCGAAGGACCTGTGGTTAAAACTACTTTCGTATTGTATAGTAACTCCATCCGGCTCTATATTTTTTATTGTAAACTTTGAGTGGGCGTGATGATCAAGAGGCCCGCTAAAGGTGCCTTCAACAGGAAGAATAAAGGTAGCCGCAATAGAGCCATTTTCATCATCCCTGATACCAAAAAATCCGTCCGAAACCATTCTTACTTTAGCATCTACCCGCTCGGACTCTAACAGATGCTTGGCAAAAAAATCTTGATACCAATCCTTCTCTTGATCATAAGTTACTTCCGTTTTAGTCTCTGCTTGGCAAACTACAGGGGTCACCATTACACCTAAAACCAAAATAAAAATAACCACTGCCAATTTCTTCATCGCTTACCTCCTACCTTCTTTAATAATTGCTCTTTTTAAATTATACCACTCCGTTTAAATAATTGTAAACAAAAAGGGCTGAACGGTAAATCCAGCCCTAAGATCTATAATTAAATAATATATTCCTATTTAACTATAATCCTTAATCTACTTGCTGTGCAGTCAAGAATATAGCTTTTTCCAAAGCAGTAAAGAAATCTTGATAAGTTGCAGGATCTTCTACAGAGTTAACGCCGTATTGAGCATTTGCTCTTACTAATAGTTGCTTTTCACCTCTAGGCCTTACAGTTACACTCATAGTTACAACCGCCTGCCCAAGAAACTTAGAACCAGTAACAGAACCAAGCATAAGATCGGCCTTATCAATAACAAAATCTAAATCTTGCATCGTACTTATTACTGTTTGCATCATTTTCTTCTTATCCGTCGTATCAAAAGCTCTTGTCTGAATACTTCTTAATTTTACCTGGCTTTGGCTACTTTCAAGAGCATTTACAGCAGGAGTAGCACATCCAGACAGGGTAATAATTAGAAATAAAATCAAAAGGGTACCGAAATATTTTTTTAATTTCCTCATATTTTCTGAGCCTCCAAGAATATTGCCTTAGATAAACTATCATAAAACTTTTGATACATTGCCGGATCGCTAAGAGTTTCTACCCTGTTGATTTGACCAGCCATATTCCAAACAATTCTCTGGAATGTAACCCGGACGACAGTCTTTTTACCATCTGAAGTGGATTTAGTAATAACTGAAGCTTTTATAACTTGAGATTTATCACATTGTTGAACAGCATTAGCACCACCCAGCAAAGCTACAAGAAAAACTTGGCCTGCGTTCGTTGCGTCAGCTTTTTTTGAAGCTGCTACAAAGCCAACCTGCGTCTCGCTTGCATCCAAAGTAAAACTCAAATCTTGCAAAACTCCGGCAACGGAAGTTATAATTTTTTCCTGATCAGTTGTATCATATTGCCGCATCTGCAATTCTCTTTTTTGTAAATATCCTTCGTTTGGTTTTAGAAATCCTGTTGGGATACTTACACAACCAACTATACCTAAACATAAGAAAATAGCGCTAATCCGTTTCAAAAAAGTAGGCATTATTCTAATCTTCTCGCTATAAATTATATTCTAGAAACTTGATGAATGATAAGCAAAATCACGAACTTTTTTATCTGCGTCGAATTTTATAACTACAGTCAGGGTTCTTTGTGAAGTAGAGGTTGCTCCTGAATTACCACCAACAGATGCAAGTATCAACCAAACACCACCATTGCTATTCGAATAAGAAACATCTGTAGCGATTTTATCATAAACCCAAACTTCCAACCTATTTTCATCAGTTGATACAATATTAGGCGATCCCAATACCTCGATAACTTGAGCAGATGGCATTCCGATGCGAATCTCACGTTGGACTTTACCAACTGTTACTCTATCACCCGCATCTAATTTAACTGAATTCAAATGGGAACCTGCTGTCGAACAACCAGATAAAAATAAAATACTCAAGAACAAAAAGCTTATTTTTTTCATGATGCCTCCTTTTATTAATATGAATTGATGATACCTCTGGAGCATATAAAAGTCAATTCTAAAGTTGAAATTCTAAGAACACATCGCTTGTTTATTCCAAAAGAATTAATTAAGTATTGTGTCCCCGGAATTCGATAATTTCTTTTGCTTCCTTTATCATATTACCTCCTTTTAAACTAAAATACTGTCACGACAACCCGTGTATAATTTTAAAATTCCCAATAAATCACGGGGATACATGACTTAATTTTAACTCCGCTCCGGATAATTAAGTATTGTGTCAACGGAATTCCAATTTGTAAAGCACCTCGTTCTAACCCAATTGACTTTTATCTGTTATTTTACAACTAGTTAAAAATGTTACTTTTTCACCTGTGCCCAAAATGCGACCAATGTATTAAACAATTACCTTAATGTATATTAGCGGGTGACTGTCGAGACGGAGCCCTTGCCGCGCGCAACGTAAGTGAGCACGGCGAGGTGGCTCGGCAGGCAGCTTGCCCGCCACTAAACCGTTGGCGGGCTCAGAATGACGGCGCCTATTATGCCTTAGGATGACACCTATATTCTATCTTGACAATACTGGTATTTCAAGTATACTTATCTAACTTAGACACCCGGCGCAGAATGGAATTGCGCCGGTGTTATGTCCGTACACAAAAGGAGCTTTTAAAATGCTTAAAGAATGCGTAATCTGTAAAAAAGTGGCACTTACCGGTAAAGTTTTATCCAGAAAAGGGCAGTATAAGGCTAAAGGCGGAACAGGTTCTAAGATTGCCCGTTGGTCCAAGCGTAAATTTAAGGTAAATCTGCAAACTGTGCATATAGTGGTTAATGGTACGACCAAGAAGGTCTATATCTGCGCCAAGTGCATCAAAAAGGGTGATTTCAAAAAAGCGGTTCCCAGAAAACCTCGCCCCACTACTTAAAAAATATATCTTTAGCTTCAAGAATCAGTGATTCTTCCTGACGCCAGCTGTCAATTTTTGGCGTATAGATTAAGTCAAAAGAAGCTGCAGCTAACAAGCTTTCTCTTAAACTACTCATCCCAAAAGCAATCACTTGCCTTGTAGTGACTCCATCAGTTGCCCAAAACTTTAAAGTCCCGCGGTTTAGCAGCTGCACTTCTCCTTTTAACTTAAGCGCGCGCGAATAAAATAAAGGCTCAGGATTATCCATACCAAATGGCTCTAAGCGCTCTAACTCCCTAACCAATCCCTCATTTAAATCCGCAAAATTAAGCTCTAAATCAACATCCCGGCTGGGAAGTAAATCCTCTAAAGTCAGCCTGTCGCTAGCCAATTTATTGATACTCTTCCTGAACTCATCAATATTATCTTTAGTAATGAGCAAGCCTGCGGCATGGGCATGTCCGCCGAAGCTATCTAATAACTCCTTAGAATCCATCAACGCATCAAAAAGATGAAAATTCTGAATTGAACGCGCTGAGCCCTTGCATAAATTTTCATTAATCGAAATAACTATCGCAGGACGATAGAATCTATCCGCTAACTTTGAAGCCACAATCCCTAAAACACCCTGATGCCAATCTTCTTTGGCAATCACAATTACCTTATGATCCTTAAAATTAACCTGATGGTTAATTATCTCCTCTGCTTCTTCTATAATTTTTCCTTCTACTTTCTGGCGCTCACGGTTAAATTTTTCTAATTCCTTGGCCAAACCTTGCGCCTCAACAGCACTCTGGCTCATCAACAGTTTTAAGGATACCTCGGCATTAGCCATTCTTCCGGGAGCATTCAATCGAGGAGCAATTATAAAACCTACATAGGTAGAATTAAATTTTTTGTTTTCAATTCCTGCGTTTTCAATAATCGCCCGCAGGCCAAATCTTTTGGTTTGCGGCAACCTCAATAAGCCTTCCTTGGCAATGATCCTATTTTCCCCGGTTAGCGGCACGCTATCGGCAATTGTGCCCAAAGTAACCAAATCTAAATCATCCATTAATAGGGAATCGGTAATTGCTTGAGCAAATTTATAAGCCACTCCCACTCCGGCCAGATCCCTATAGGGATAACCTGAATGTTTCACTTTTGGATTAATAATGCAACTTGCCGCAGGCAAACTTGAATCCTGCGGCTCGTGGTGGTCGGTAATAATTACATCGATATTTGCCTGCCTTAGGCCTTGAATTTCTTCATGATTAACAATCCCGCAGTCAGCAGTAACCATAAGCTTGACCTGTTTTTCTTTAGCAAAATTAATAATTTCTTTATTTAAACCATAACCTTCGGTAATCCGATGCGGGATATGATGCAAAACTTCAAGGCCTATTGATTCAAGCGCGCTTTTGAGTAAAACCGTGCTAGTTATGCCGTCCACATCATAGTCGCCAAAGACCATTATTTTTTCTTTGTTTTCTTGCGCCTTCTTCACCAGGCTGATTGCCTTAGGCATATCCGAGAATAAATGCGGACTGAATAAATCGCCAATTGAGGATTTTAGGAATTTTTCCGCAGCGGTAACGCTGGTTATCTTACGGTTAATTAATATTTGGGCCAATATTTTAGATATACCTAATTCTTTAGAAAGCTGATTTTGCAAAGATACATGCGGGGTGGCAATCTTTAAGATTTTATGTGAGGACATTACATTTTCTCAGGTTGAGCAATACCTAACAGCTCTAATCCACAGGCTAAAACAATCTTTGCTCCTTTTATTAAGGTAAGCCGGGCGCTCGTTAATACATCATCCTGGCCTAGAACCCTGTGTAAATCGTAAAATTTATGGAAAGTTTCCGAAAGTTCCTGAAGGTAGACTGTAAGCATATACGGATCGCAAGTAACTAAACAAACATTCAGGGTTGCCTCAAACTCTAGTAACTTCTTGATAAGTGTCAGCTCTTCTTTCTCCTTAAGCACAGTTAGATCTAAATCATCCTTAATCTCAACCGTGCTACTGCGCAATATACTGCAAATTCGGGCATGCGCATATTGGACATAATATACAGGATTCTCCGAAGATTGTTTTTTGGCTACCTCTAAATCAAAATCCAAGTGGCTGGATGTTCGGCGCATCAAAAAGAAAAATCTGGCAGCATCTTTCCCTACTTCATCTAAAACTTCCCGCAGGGTAATATATTGTCCACGCCGCGTGGACATTTGAATCTCCTGTCCATTTCTAAAAATAGTGGCTAACTGGACAATAACTACGGATAAATCATCCTTCTTATGTCCAAACGCCTCAATGGAGGCCTTGATACGATTGATATAACCATGATGATCCGGGCCCCAAAGGTTAATCAACCAGCTAAATCCACGGTTAAATTTGTCCTCATGATAGGCGATATCCGGAGCCAAATACGTCTGGGATCCATCACTTTTAATAATTACCCGGTCTTTATCATCGCCAAAAGCAGTAGATTGAAACCAGAGCGCGCTGTCCTGCTCATACAAAAATCCTTTTTTCTTTAATTGGTCAAATGCCTGCTGCACCTTACCGCTCTTAGCCAGCTCCTTCTGTGAATACCAGCAGTCAAATTTAACCCCAAAATCGGCCAACTCCTGTTTAATTATCTTTAAGATATGCTCAGCGGCAAAATCTCCCAGATCTTCATCTTTAATTTTCTGATCAATCGCAATTTGTGCGATATCTTTAATGTAATCTCCCTGATAATAGTTTTCAGGAAACTCAATTGCCTCGCCTTTTAATTCTTTAAGCCGCAAGCCCACGGATTTGCCCAGAATATTGATCTGATTACCTTCATCATTAAGATAATATTCCCGGCTGATATTAAAACCGATAAAAGACAAAACATTAGCCAAACAATCCCCCACTGCTGCCTGGCGGGCGTGGGCAACGGATAAACAACCGGTAGGATTTGCGCTGACAAATTCAATCAAAGTTTTCTTACCATGGCCTAAATCCGGCCTAAGAGCCTCCTTACCCTGAGTAGTTATCTGGCGCAGTAATTCATAAAAATAATTCTCTTTAAGATAAAAGTTTACAAACCCTGCTCCTTCCACTTTTACCTGGGTAATTAAATTTTTTAAATCCGTATTTTCTATTTCTTTTTGGATAGATTCGATTAACTGCGTAGCAACTACGCGGGGTGGTTTCTTTAATTCTTTACTTAGTTTTAAGGCAATATTGGTGGTAAAATCACCAAAGCGGTTATCCGTGGGAAAATCAAGAGAGATTGCCTCTTTATTATCCTTAAGCCAGCCTAAGGAGCCCAAGCAGCGGCTAACTAAGGCAATAAGTTCTTCCTGAACAGCTTTATGCATTATTTTGGTTAAAACGGTTGCAACAGATTGGGGTAAGTTATTTCTTAGGAGCCTTATACCTAACTCGCTTGGCGTCAGACCAAAGCCCCTCTAAAGAATAAAAATCTCTCACCGGTTCATAAAACGAATGGGCGATTACCGAAACATAATCCAAAGCAATCCACCCTGATTCATCGTTTCGAGAAATCTTAGAGAGAGATTTTATCTTTTTTAATTCCAGATCATCCTGAATTGCCTGGGCAATCGCAGTAGCCTGCCTTATCGAAGTACCGCTGGCAATAACAAAATAGTCACAGTACCCGGCTACCTTGGAAACATCCAGAATTACAACATTTTCGGCTTTTTTGGATTTAGCAACCCAGGCAATGCGTTGCGCTAAAGTTTTTGAGTCTATTTTTTTACCTCTATTCTAGAAAGACAATTACTTAGCTTTTCCTAAGATCTTATACATTCCGGTTCCGCATTCAGGGCATTTACCTTTCATGGCGGCGCGGCCGTTTTTCATAGTTACCTTCTGCTCATCTTTCATTGATTTCTTACCTTTACATTTTACACAATATCCTGTTTCAGCCATTTGTTTCCTCCTATTTTATGTTGCATACATATTTAGACTGTTATTAATTTTAACATAGCTTAATTTTGATGTCAAATTATTTAAAATATGATGGATAAGGGGGGACGTTTCCCTTAAGGAAAACTTCCCCCCTTTATCTTACTATTTAACAGACTTTCTTATATGGCGCTTTTCTTCTATCTCACCAACAATCTCTTCAATCAAATCTTCTAAAGTTACCAATCCCAATGTTTTTTTATCTTTATCCACGATAATAGCAATCTGCATCTTCTCTGCCTGAAATCTTCTTAAAAGGTCATTTACGCGCGTTGTGCTGGAGACAAAACAGGCTTCATGAAGCAAATCCTGCAAGAGAAACAAGCCTTTTTCGCGCAATATATAGAGTAAATCCTGGGCATAAACTATGCCTACGATATTATCTTTAGTCTCCTTATATACCGGAAGACGAGCATGCCCCTCTTCCACAAAGATATTCAATAAGTCATCAGAGTTAGTATTAATATTTACAGCAATAATTTTCTCTTTAGGCACCATGATATCCATGAGCTTAGTATCCCCAAACTCAAAGATACGGTGGAGCATCTTACGCTCCTCTTCGCTTAAAACCCCCGCCTCCTGCCCCATTTCAATCATCGTCTTTAACTCTTCTTCGGTAATCAAGGGAGACTTCTTGGTAACGCTTAAACCAAAAATCTTTAAGATAAAATTACTGATACCGATAAAAAATATGATCAAGGGCTTAAAGATTACTAAAACTATCTCCATTAACGGCGCAGTAAGAAGAGCCATCTTTTCTGCATGCTTAGCCGCAAGAATCTTGGGAGTTACCTCGCAGAAAATAAGCAAAACCAAAGTGGTTATAAATGTAGAAGCAACAACACCCAAGCGGTATCCATAAATCTGGACGAATACGCCCGTTACAATCGATGAGACGGCAATGTTAACAATATTATTACCGATAAGTATCGCAGCGATTACTTTGTCTAACTTTAAGACAAGCCGCTGAATGTTCGCAGCGCCCTTAACCCCTTTTTGCATCATATGGCGCAGTTTAATTTTGCTTAACCCGATAATCGAAGTTTCTGAAGAGGAAAAGAAGAATGAAAGTACAGCTAATAGCAGTAAAATTAAAAATATTATCATTATTATCCTAAATTAAGCTTTGCGTAGATATTTTGCTGGCTTTTCTCAAGTGGGCCAATCAAAGCTAAGTTTATTTTTTTATTATCAAATATTCCGGCGGCAATTTTACGCACATCTTCCATACTTACCTTATTTACTTCTTTAATCACCTGCTCCAATGAATATGCCTTATCCAAACAGGCAACGCTCTCTCCCATCCAAAGCATATACTCCATAGTGTCTTCAAGGGCAAGGCTTAGTTGGCCCAGGTAAAACTCCTTTGCCCGCTTGAATTCGTCTTTACGCACAATGGTTTTGCGTACTTTACCCAGCTCCTGAAAGATTAAACTCAGACAATCTTCCACCTTACGGTTATCAATACCAGCGTGGACCAAGAATGCTCCGGTATCATGAAAACGCTTTAACCCCGTGCCAATCTCATAAGCCAACCCTCTTTTTTCCCTCACCTCATTAAATAGGCGGCTGGACATATTGGCGCCTAAAATTATATGCAAAATCGCCTGAGCATGCCTTAAAGGATCATCGCGCTTTAAAGAATGAAACCCCAGAGCCATATGTGTCTGTTCGGTATCTTTATTAAAGATTTTTAACTGCGGCTTATCCTGGTTTTCTTTAACCGGAATAAATGTATTTAATTTAGAGGTTGTCGTTGAAGAAAACTTAGCAGAAACTTTTTTCAGCAGGAGATCATGCTCTAATAATCCGGCTGCGCTGACTACGATATTTGCCGGGGTATAGTGGCTGACTTGATAACGTTTTAGAACATCACGGTTAATACCATTTAGCGACTCAATTGTCCCGATTATCGGCGTTCCCAATGGTTGGGCTGGCCAAAGCAGTTCATCTAACAACTCATAAACATAATTCTGCGGAAGATCCCTATACATTTTGAGCTCTTCTAGAATAACAGTCCTCTCTTTATCGATATCCACCTGTTTTAAGCTTGGGAAAGTAACCATATCGGAAAGGATATCAAAAGCAGAAACTAAATAGCGGCTGGGAATCTTCACCAAATAGCAGGTGAGCTCTTCAGAGGTAAAACCATTTAAAGAACCCCCTATTCCTTCAATTGATTCTTTAATCAAACGACAAGAGTATTTTTTGCTGCCTTTAAAAAGCAGATGCTCCAGATAATGCGAGATGCCTTTTTGAGAATCTATCTCATAGCGGCCGCCAGTATTAATCCAAATCCCAAGAGAAACCGATTGCGCCTGTTTCAGACATTTGGTGATTACCCTTAAACCGTTACTTAATTTACTTCTTTTATACATTGAGGCTTTCTACAAAGTTGGCTACTTTTTGCACCAGATTAGGATGGCCGATATTTTTTCTGATTTTATCTACAATTGCGCTGCCAACAATTACCCCGTCGCAGAGTTTAGACACTTCTTTAACCTGATGCGCGTCAGAAATACCGAATCCTACGCAAATTGGTTTGGTAGTAACCTTTTTTATTTTTACAAGGTTAGCTTTTAAATCCGCACTTAAGCTTTTGCGACTTCCGGTTACCCCAGTCAAAGAAACATAATAAATAAAACCTTTATCAACTTTAGAGATTAATTTAATCCGCGCCTGGGTACTGGTCGGAGCAACAAAACAAATATTGTTCAAACCCTTCTGGTTGGCGTAATGAATGAATTCTTTTGCCTCCTCAGGCGGCAAATCCGGAATAATTACCCCATCAACTCCGCAAGCCACAGCCTTATCCACAAAACGCTTCTCTCCATAACAAAAAACTGGATTGTAGTAAGTCATCAAACATATCGGCAAGCTCACATACTTACGTAATTTCTTCACTAAATCTAAAATTTTAACCAGATTAGTTCCTTTTTTAAGAGAATATCCTGAGGCCTCCTGGATTACCGGGCCGTCAGCCAAAGGATCAGAAAAAGGCACACCTAATTCAATGATATCTACGCCTTTCTTATCAAATGCAATGACCAGTTTTGAAGTCGTAGATAAATCCGGGTAACCTGCGGTTATAAAAGCAATAAACGCTCTTCTTCCCTGCTTCTTTAATTGGCTAAATTTATTATCAATACGATTCATGCAGATCCTTATCCCCTCTTCCGGAAAGGCAAACTATAACTGTCGCATCCTTCTTAATTGATTTTGATGCTTTCTTTAAATAGGCAATTGCATGCGCAGATTCCAATGCAGGAATAATTCCTTCTACTTTAGATAACAGCCTGAATCCCTCCAGGGCTTCTTTATCAGTGATAGCTACATAATCAGCGCGTTTTATTTGTTGATAATATGCATGTTCCGGGCCAACGCCAGGATAATCAAGGCCTGCGGCAACAGAATGAGCATTTTTGATTTGGCCGAATTTATCCTCTAAAATTTTAGATTTTGAGCCATGTAATACTCCGGTTGAGCCATACTCAAGGCTAGCAGAATGTTTACCTGAAGCAATTCCTAAACCTGCAGCCTCTACTCCAATCATCTTTACCTTTACATCATCAGAAAACGGATGAAATAACCCCATGGCATTACTACCGCCGCCAATACAAGCTATCAAGAAATCCGGAAGGCGATTTTCTTTTTTTAGAATTTGGGCTTTAGCTTCATCTCCGATTACACGTTGAAAATTCCGTACCATTCCAGGATAAGGATGCGGCCCGGCAACTGTACCGATAACATAATAGGTATTGCGCACATTAGTTACCCAATCACGCAAAGCCTCAGTCATCGCATCTTTTAAGGTTTGTGTTCCGCTTTTTACGCTAATAACAGTTGCCCCAAGTAACTTCATGCGCATGACATTTAAAGCCTGACGCTCTATATCTTCCTGCCCCATATATATATCGCACTTTAATCCGAATAATGCCGCAACCGTCGCCGTAGCTACTCCATGTTGACCTGCCCCGGTCTCAGCAATTAATCTTCGTTTACCCATTCTAACTGCCAGAAGTACCTGGCCTAAGGTATTATTGATTTTATGCGCACCGGTATGTAAAAGGTCTTCTCTTTTCAGATAAACTTTTTTTATCCCTAAATATTGGCTTAAGTTTTTTGCCAGATATAGTGGGGTAGGCCTGCCGGCGTATTCGCGTAGATAAAAATCCAGCTCTTTAGCAAACTTTTTATCTTTTTTAGCTAAAGAATATTCCTTCTCCAGTTCATCCAGAGCATAAATCAGCGTCTCAGGGACAAATCTTCCCCCAAACAAACCAAAGTGCCCAGTTTTATCCGGTATTTTATTTTTCATCGTTTAGCTGATTGAATAAATTTGGTAATTTTCTTATGATCTTTTTTGCCTGGCTTTGATTCAAGGCTGCTTGAAACATCCACCCAGTCAGGTTTTAACAATTTGATTGCGTGGTACACATTGCTGCTGGTTAACCCGCCAGACAAAAACACAACAGGCTTCATTTTAGCTGTTTGTTCAAGAATTTTCCAGTTAAATTTATTGCCTGTTCCGCCAAATGCGTCTTTAGAAAAACTATCAAATAAATAAGCAAAGGTTTTATATTTAGAAATATTGTCTAAATCTTCTTTTTTATTTATTCTGAAAGCCTTGATGACTTTATAACTTTTAAATTTCTGACAATATTCGGGAGATTCCTTTCCATGAAATTGTAACATATCTAAATCACAAAGCTTGGCAATCCTCTTTACAGTTGAGACTTTTTCATCGACAAAGACTCCTACCAGTTTAATTTTCTTCGGTAAAATCCGCGCTATATTTTTTGCCTTCTGAAGGCTGATATACCGAGGGCTTTTTTTATAAAAAACAAATCCCAAGGCATGCGCACCTGAAAAATAACTAAACAGCGCATCCTCTAAATTAGTAATTCCGCAGATTTTTACCCTCACCATCCCATTACCTCTTCTACTTTAACCTTTATGTCAGCTGACTCCATAAAGGTAGTGCCAATTAATACGGCACTTGCCCCGAGAATTTTTAGGAATAAAACATCCTGGGAACTTTTAATCCCGCTCTCTACAACCACTATTTTATCTTTAGGAATAAGAGTAAATAATTTTTCCGTGGTCTTAAAATCAACCTCAAGCGTATGTAAATTACGATTATTGATCCCGATTATCGGAACCTTTAAACTCAAGATTTTCTTTAACTCCTTCTCATCATGTACTTCAACAATATAATCAAGCCCCAAGCTATCAGCAATACGCATAAATTCTACTAATTTATCTTTAGTCAATAAATCTGCAATCAATAAAATAGCATCAGCTCCTAAATATCTAGATTCATAAACTTGATAGCTTTCTAAAATAAAATCTTTTCTCAAAATCGGCCCAGTAAATATTTTTTTTGCTTCTGCGATATTAGCAGGATTGCCGCCAAAATAGTCCTCCTCGGTCAATACTGAAACAGCTTGCGCCCCAGCATTCTGATAAGCCTGCGCAATCTCCAGTAAATTAAAATTCTGCCGGATTAATCCCTTGGAAGGCGAAGCCTGCTTAATTTCAGCAATAAGAGATATCTGTTTAGGTTTGCTAATTGCCTCTTTAAAGGGACGAGTAGCCGGCAAACCAACTAACTTAGTAGATAACTCTTCCAGGCTTAATTGCGTAATAGCCAAAGCAATCTTTTCTTTCTTTTTAGCGACAATCTCTTTTAATACGTCTTTTTTAGCCATTGTTGAGTTTCTCCATTTACATCATCGTCATTCTGAGGAGTCCCGCCATTGGCGGGACGACGAAGAATCTTACACCTAGATCCTTCGCCCGCCACTAAATCAATGGCGGGCTCAGGATGACAAGTTTTTACCAATAACTATAATTGTGAATACTCCTTTAATAACTCAAGTTTCTTTGCTGCCTGTCCGGAATCAATTGATTTTTCCGCAAGTTTTATCCCCTCTTGGACCGTTTTAGCTTTATCTGCAGCATATATAGCGCATCCGGCGTTAAGTAAAACAATATCTCGATGAGTACCTTTTCCCCCTGCCAATACATTACGGGCAATCAACACATTCTCTTGGATTGATCCGCCCAATAGATCATTTATTCTAGCCCTTTTAAAACCAAAATCCTCAGGAGTAATTTCATATTCTTTTAATGAACCGCCAACTACCTCAGCAACAAATGTCTTATCGGTAATTGTTACTTCATCCAGGCCATCGGCCCCATACACTACCAGAATATGCTTTGAGCCTAAATTATGTAAAACTTGCGCCAAGGGCCTGGACCATTCTTTAGAATATACGCCGATTAGCTGATTAGTGGCGCGCGCAGGATTAATCAACGGCCCTAAAATATTAAACATGGTTTTCTGGGCAATCTGTTTTCTTGCCGGCATAACAAAACGCATCGCCGGATGCAGATTCGGTGCAAATAAAAAAGCGATGCCTATCTCCTCAAGGCATCGCTTAATTTTTACCTTATCCATATTAATGTTTACGCCCAATGCCTCTAAGATATCTGCGCTGCCGCATTTACTAGATACTGAGCGATTTCCGTGCTTAGCCACGGTAACACCGGCGCCGCTGGCAACTAAAGCGGTAAGGGTTGAAATATTAAAAGTCCCCTTCTTATCTCCGCCGGTTCCGCAAGTATCCAGAATATTTGGCTTATCTATAATAATCGGCTCGACATATTTGAGCATTACATTTACCGCAGCCGTTAATTCTTCTACTGTTTCGCCTTTATCATTGAGTGAAGTTAAAAACGCAATAATATCCGCAGTATCAACTGTGCCGCTCAAGATCTCCTGCATCACCTGCTGCATCTGTGATTCAGTCAGATCTTTTTTATCAAGCAGTTGTTTAATTAGATCCTTTATCATTGTTTTCTAAGAAATTGCTTGGCCGCCACAAATCTTGGCGGGTCGCAATGACACCAATTAAATAGTAATATTATTTTAATTTAATAAAGTTATCCAATATTTGCTTGCCGCTTTTGGTAAGTATAGATTCCGGATGAAACTGCACTCCCCATAGAGGATATGCTTTATGTTTTAGCCCCATAATTTCATTTTCCTTGGTGCTTGCAATTATTTCAAGGCACTCCGGCAGGCTCTTTTGATCCACCAATAAAGAATGATAGCGAGTAGCTAAAAATGGGTTGGGAATATTCTTGAAAATATCTTTTTTATTATGATAAATCTTGGAAGTCTTCCCATGCATTAGTTTTTTGGCGCCCACAATCTTACCTCCAAAAACATAGCCTATTGCCTGATGCCCAAGGCAGACTCCCAGAATAGGAATCTTCCCGCAAAATTCCTTAATAACTTCACAGGAAATACCGGCATCCTCTGGCCTTCCCGGACCCGGAGATATAACAATCCTATCAGGATTAAGCTTTGCAATATCCTTAATCGTTAGCGCGTCATTACGATAAACCTGTACCTTTTGCCCCAATTCTTCTAAGTATTGGACAAGGTTGTAGGTAAAAGAATCATAATTATCAATCATTAAAATCATTCTTTTTCCCTCCAAACTCTGGCGCCCAGATTAATTAATTTTTCTTCGATAAATTCATAGCCGCGCTCTAAATGATAAATCCTGGAGACCGATGTTTTACCAACCGCTGCCAGCCCCGCTAAAACTAAACCCGCGGATGCCCGTAGGTCGCTAGCCATAACCGGAGCTCCGGATAATTTTTTAATACCTTCGACAATAGCATGCGGGCCTTCTCTCTGAATATGCGCGCCCATACGATTAAGCTCGGAAACATGCATAAACCTGTCAGGATAGATTTTCTCGGTAATCACGCTAATGCCGCCTGTTACTGACATTAAACTCATCATCTGCGCCTGCATATCTGTAGGAAATCCCGGATACGGAAGCGTAGTTATATTTACGCTCTTTAACCTCCTGTTTCCTTTAACACGTAAAGATCCATCAGTATGTACAATATTAGCACCAGCCTCAGCTAATTTATCAATCAGCGATCCCAAATGTTGATACCGTATGTTTTTGATCAAAACATCACCGCCGGTTATCAATGAGGCTAAAATTAAAGTTCCGGCTTCAATACGATCAGGAATTATAGAATGTGCCGCGCCATGCAAATGTTTTACCCCTTCTATTTCAATAACCGGCGTGCCATGACCCTTAATTTTTGCGCCCATTTTAATTAAAAACTCTGCCAGATCTACCACCTCCGGTTCGCAGGCAGCCGATTCAATTATGGTCTTGCCATCTGCTAAAACCGCAGCCATCATTACATTATCAGTAGCTAAAACTGATGAACCATAAACGCCACCTAAATAAACATATGCGCCGCGTAACTTCGCAGCTTTTGCAATAACATAGCCAGCGTCAATACTAATATCTGCACCTAAAGCCTTAATTCCTTTAAGATGCAGGTCAACCGGCCGCACGCCGATAACACAGCCTCCGGGAAGAGAAACTTTTGCCCGTTTTAATTTACCTAACAACGGGCCTAAGACACAAAATGAAGCGCGCATTGTCGAAACTAATTTATATTCAGCAACATAACTTGTAATTTTACCCTTAGCAACAACCACCCTGCCTTTATCAAACTCGGCGGCTTTTCCTAAAGAGCGCAGGATCTTAAGCATACTATTAGTATCACGCAGATTCGGTACTCCTCTGATTTCGCAGGGCTCATCAGTAAGTAAAGTTGCCGCTAGTATCGGCAGCACAGCGTTTTTAGCCCCAGAGACAGTTACCTCGCCTTTTAATTTAACTCCGCCCTCAATCACCAATTTATCCATTTGCTTAATCCTTTATCTTTGACATCACCACACGGTTGATATTATTATAATCTTTAATTATTCTTATATCACTAAAATTTTCTTCTTCCAGCAGAGCCTTCACCGGATCTGACTGGTTAATCCCAACTTCAAAAGCTAATAAACCGCCTTTATTTAAATACGCCGCTGCCTGCTTAATTATTTTTCGATAAAAATCCAAACCATCAACACCTGCTTCTAAAGCGCACGCAGGTTCAAAAGATATTCCAAGAGGCAAGCTACTAAACTCAGAGGCTGCCACATAAGGAGGATTACTGATAATTAAATCAAACTGTTCTTTTCTATGACCAAAAGCGCCAAATATATCGCTGCGCAGAAATTTAACCTTTACTTTATTCAAATGGGCATTTTCTTCGGCTAACACAAGAACTTCTTTTGATATATCAACAGCCCAAACAACTGCAGAAGGAAGAAACTTAACAATTGAAACAGCAATGCAACCGCTTCCTGTGCCAAGATCAAGGACTTTAGGGAAAACAAGGCCTGAGCCCTTTAATTCTCTTATCGCCAAGTCAACTAAGATCTCGGTCTCCGGACGGGGAATCAAAGCTCGCCTGTCTACCTTAAACTCCAACCCCATAAATTCAGTCTTACCCAAAATATATTGCAGCGGCTCACCAGAGATCCTGCGCTTTAGTATCTTTGAGACCAAAACTGATTTATCTTTATTCAAACTACTATTTTTATTCAGGTATAAAGACAATCTATCGCAATTTAAAATATGGCTTAAGACTAATTCAGCTTCATTCATCCCGCACCTTCTCCTCTATTCTTTGTTAATCCTACACCTGTAAATACCTAAATATCAGAAGGTGCGGGATTCATTTCTTTTCTCTGCTTCTGCCTTTAATAAGGCCTCAAAAAGTTCATCCATCTGCCCTTCCAGGATTGCCTCTAATTGATGGGAAGTAAAATTAATCCTGTGGTCAGTAACCCGGCGGTCAGGAAAATTATAGGTACGGATCTTTTCACTGCGGTCTCCTGTGCCAATCTGTGTTTTTCTGGCGCTGGATAATTTTTTTGCCTCATCTTCAATTTTAACCTCTAAAATACGCGCGCGCAGTACACGCATCGCCTTGGCTTTATTTTTTATCTGCGAGCGCTCATCCTGGCAGGCAACAACTGTGCCGGTGGGAATATGCGTAATTCTCACTGCTGAATCAGTTTTTTGCATATGCTGACCGCCGGGCCCGCTTGAGCGATAGGTATCAGTCCTTAAATCTTTTGGCGCGATTTCCAAATCAACCTCTTCCGGTTCAAGCAATACGGCAACAGTAGCAGTAGATGTATGAATCCTGCCTTGCGCCTCAGTAGTCGGGACACGCTGCACCCGATGCACTCCGCTTTCAAATTTTAAGTGCCGGAAAGAATCTTTTCCTTTTACGCCAAAGATTATTTCTTTGATTCCACCGGCTTCATTAACGCTAGAAGACATCGGTTCAATTACCCAGCCTTTCAAAGTTGCATATTTTGAATACATTCGGTAAAGATCCGCCGCAAAAAGCCCTGCCTCATCCCCGCCTGTACCCTGCCTGATTTCAATAATACAATTGCGGCCGGCATCTTTATCTTCACCAGCCATCATTTTTTTTAGTTCAGACTCAATGCTGCTTTTTTTGGCTTCCAGGTCTTTAAGCTCTTCATGCGCCAACTCCACAAAATCTTTATCATGCTTTCCAGAAAGCACGATCTCAAGTTCACTTATCTCTTTAAGCAAATTATTATATTCGCTGAATTTAGAGACCGGCTCCTTAATGTCAGAAAGCTCTTTAGCCAACTTATTATACTGCTGGCGGTCAGCAATTTGCTCGTGACTGGCTAAAAGCTGCTCAAGCTCCTGATATCGAACAGTTAATTTTTCTAACTGCTCATATATTTTATTTTTTGCCATATTTCTTCATAAACTTATCCACACGGCCGGCAGAATCCACTAACTTCTGCTTACCGGTAAAAAACGGATGACACTTTGAGCAGATTTCAACACGGATACTAGGCTTAGTTGAACGCGTGTGCACCGTCTCTCCGCAGGCACAGATAATTGTGCTCTCTTTGTAATTAGGATGAATCTTGTCTTTCATTTTATTACCTCCTTTTTGTCATTCTGAGCCCCGAAGGGGCGAAGAATCCAAAAAATAGATTCTTCGGTCGCTTCGCTCCCTCAGAATAACGTGTTCATAATATTTTTAATGGACACTTATTTCTGGTTCATGCTGTTTAGAAAATCTTCATTATTCTTGGTTTTACCTAATTTCTCAATCAATAACTCCATTGCTTCCACATTATTCAATTCATTTAAAACTTTTCTTAAAATCCAAGTTTTCGATAACACATCCGGTTTAACCAGAAGCTCCTCATGACGCGTATTAGAACGCTTAATATCAATAGCCGGATATATCCTGCGCTGGAATAAGTTACGGTCAAGCTGAGTTTCCATGTTACCGGTACCCTTGAACTCTTCAAAAATAACTTCATCCATTCGGCTTCCGGTATCAACCAGTGCCGTAGCAATAATCGTTAAACTCCCGCCTTCATCCACTGCGCGCGCGGCTCCAAAGAATCTCTTTGGTTTCTGCAAGGCATTGGAATCAATACCGCCTGATAAAACCTTGCCGCTGTGCGGGACTACGGAGTTATAAGCGCGAGCCAAGCGGGTTATACTATCAAGAAGAATCACCACGTCGCGTTTATGCTCAACTAAACGTTTTGCTTTTTCCAAAACAATCTCAGCAACCTGTACGTGGCGTTCCGGCGGCTCATCAAAGGTAGAAGAAATTACTTCGCCTTTTACATTACGCTGCATATCCGTAACCTCTTCCGGACGTTCATCGATAAGCAAAACAATCATAATCACATCCGGGTTATTAGTGGTAATGGCATTAGCTATCTTTTGCAACAAGACAGTTTTACCGCTGTATGGCTGAGCAACAATCAATCCGCGCTGACCCCTGCCAATAGGAGTAAGCAAACTCATAATACGCATAGATAACTCATCTGGTTTAGTTTCCATGTTAAAAGGCGCGCGCGGATAAACCGGAGTCAAGTTATCGAAAAGCACTTTTTCTTTTACCTCCTCAGGATTTTCAAAATTTACTGCTTCAACTTTGAGTAAGGCAAAATATTTTTCTCCTTCTTTGGGAGGACGAATCTGGCCGCTTACCGTATCTCCGGTACGCAACTCAAACTTCCTGATCTGGGACGGAGAAATATAAATATCATCCGGGCAGGGCAGATAATTGTAATTTGGGCTTCTTAAGAAACCAAAACCTTCAGGGAGTATCTCCAACACACCTTCCCCAAACATTAAACCTTCTTTTTCTGCCTGCGCTTGCAGAATCTTAAAAATCAGATCCTGTTTTTTTAAGCCGCTGGTACCGTTGGCATTTAATTCTTTGGCCAACTTATTTAATTCAGTAATCTTCATATCTTTTAGATTTTTGATATCTAACTTTTCCACAACTTCCTCCTTATTTCTAACACCTGTTTCCTGGTTTTTCCGATTGAACCGCTGTTATCTATTGTAAAATCCGCGAAAGGCAACTTTTTGCCTTGCGAAATCTGAAATTTTAATCTCGCCATAATTTGCCCCTTATTAAGACCCGAAACCTTAGCAGCGCGTAAAATCTGCTGATTTCTTTTGGCTGTAACTACGACAATCTTATCTACTGTCTTACTTAAACCTGCTTCGATAATCAGAGCAGCATCCAAGATTATAACCTTCTTATTTGAATTCCTGATAAGACGCTTAATTTCCCTAATTAACACTGGATGCACAATGCTATTGAGCCTGACTAAAGATTCATTCCTGGCAAAAACTATACTGGCTAATTTTGCACGGTCGATTTCTTTATTGGCCTTCAGGATCCCCCGACCGAATGACTTTATAATTTTCTTATAAACGCCGCAGCCAACGGATAGAAGTTCATGCCCTAGGAGATCAGCGTCAATAAGCTGGCTATCTTTGGTTTTAAACATCGCCGCTACGGTGCTCTTGCCGCAGGCAATGTTTCCGGTAATCCCTAAAACTAATTTATTTTTCTTTGACTTTAGCATATAGCTGGGCATACTTATCCGCAGAGGCTTTCCAGGAAAAATTACATTTCATAGCATTTAAAACTAAACGTTCCCATTCAGGTTTATTTTTAAAATTAGCAACGGCACTCTTAATTGTTTTTATAAGCTCTTCCTTTGTATAGCTGCTAAAAACAAAACCATTATTCTTATTAATCGTATCTGCAAGGCCACCGGTATTAAAAACCAGCGGTATTGTGCCATAATGCAAACTAATCAATTGCCCCAGTCCACAAGGCTCATATTTTGAAGGCATGAGGAAAATATCGCTTCCTGCATAAATCTTATGAGCCAGCGGATCATCGAATCTTAAATTTAAAGAAATCATCTTCGGATATCTTTTAGCGGCTGATTTTAAAATCTGCTGGTACACCTGGTCTCCGGCCCCCAAAATAATTAATTGCACATCCATTTTAGAAAGCTCATCAAGGCCACCAGTGAGGATATCAAAACCTTTTTGCTCGGCTAGGCGCGATACGATCCCTAAAACGGGAATATCCTTATTTACCGGTAAGCCACACAGATTTTGTAAATTCTCTTTATCAAAAGCTTTATTTTCAATATTGTTTACAGAATAATTCTGAGTGATAAATTTATCCGCATCAGGATCCCAAACCGAATAATCCACCCCGTTTAATATCCCGCTTAAAACACTTCTACGTTCTTTCAAAAGCCCTTCCAAACCAAAACCAAACTCTTCTGTCTGAATCTCCTTGGCATAAGTTGGGCTAACGGTATTAATAAAATCCGAAAATATTATCCCACCTTTGAGCAAGTTGACTTTCCCATAAAATTCAACCCCGTGAATATCAAAAATATTATTCTCCAGCCCAAGTTTACCGAATTCCTCTTTGGTAAAAATTCCCTGATAACCGATATTATGGATAGTTAAAAGGCTGCGAATTCTTTTATAAAAAGTTTTTTCAGAGTAGAGGGTTTTCAAATACACTGCCATCAGGCTTGCCTGCCAATCATGTAAATGCAGGATATCCGGGCAAAAATCTATTTCCTTTAATAAATCCAGCCCTCTGCGGCAGAAGTAAACAAATCTCTCCAAGTTATCTTTGTAATCACCCCTCTTATCGCCATATAAGCCTTCACGGTTAAAATAAAGGCTGCTTTCTATAAAATAGGCCCTGACATTTTTCCCGATAATAGAAACAGATATATCCTTAGAAACCCTTTCAATCTTAAATTTAGAATCTATAACACATTTATACCTAGGCATAATAATAATCACTTCATGCCCGCAATACTCTAGAGCCAAAGACAGGGCTGCACCCACGTCAGCAAGCCCTCCAGTCTTAGCAAAGGGCACAACCTCTGACACTGCCATAGCTATCCTCATCAGCCTTTCCCCTTTGCTTGCGGATAAGCAACCATCTCCAGCCAATTTTTTCCAGTTTTGGTCTCTACTCTTATCGGAACATCCAATTTCATAACAAGCTCCATCTCCTTCTTAACCAACTCAGCAAGAATATCTAATTCACGGTTTGGCAGGTCAAAAACCAATTCATCATGAATCTGTAAAATCATTTTAGCTTCTAAGCCCTTAGATTTAATCAATGCTGCTATATTAATCATTGCCAGTTTAATTAAATCGCTGGCTGTGCCCTGAAGAGGAGTGTTCACCGCCTGGCGTTGGGCAAACTGCCTGATTCCCATATTTTTATTATTGATTTCAGGAATATACCTTCTTCTACCCAATAAGGTCGTAACAAACCCTTTATCTTGAGCCCTCTTAATCTGAGCCTGGATATAATCTTTTACCTTAGGATAACGTAAAAAATAAGCATCAATAAAATCCTGAGCCTGATTCACGGGAATATTCAAATCTTTACTTAGGCCGTATGCGCTCTGCCCATAAACAATACCAAAATTAACCCTTTTAGCCACCTCACGCATCTGAGACTCCACTTGACTCTCCTTAACATTATAAATTAAGGACGCCGTCAGCCGGTGTATATCGTGGTCACTATGGAAAGCCTTGACTAATGTATCATCCCCTGAAATATGCGCTAACACCCTCAACTCAATTTGAGAATAATCACACGATAATAGGCAATTATCTTTACCTGTCGCAATGATCGCCTGCCTGATCTTGCTGCCGATATCGGTTTTAATCGGAATATTCTGCAGGTTCGGGTTACTTGAACTTAAACGGCCAGTCTCGGTCCCTGTCTGGTTGAACGATGTATGCACCCTGCCGGTTTTAGGGTCGACCAATTTAGGCAGGGCATCAACATAAGTATTTTTTAATTTGGTCAGCTGACGGTACTCTAACAAAAGAGCAGGCAACGCATGTTGACCCGCCAATCGATTCAATACCTCTTCATCCGTAGATGGGCCAGTCTTAGTTTTTTTGACCACCGGAAGCCCTAACTTCTCGAATAAAACCTGGCCTAGCTGTTTGGGTGAATTAATATTAAACTGAGTTCCACTTGCTTCATAAATATCCGAAATTAATTTTATCAGCCGCTGTTCAATTTCATGTGAAAGTTTTTTGAGCAGTTTTAGATCCAGTTTTATTCCATCCTGCTCCATCTGTGCCAATATGCTCACTAAGGGCATCTCAAGATTACAAAATAATTCGAATAGATCTTTCTCCTGTAGAGCCTTGGCTAAAACCGGTTTTAACTTACCTATTAATGCTAATGCCTCTTTTGCCTGAGGCTCACCTTGGCGGATAAATTCGCCTAAATTTTCTAATGCCAAATCACCCAATGCATAACTTGAGCGCGAAGGATTCAGTAGATATGCCGCAATCATGGTGTCAAAACCCAGGCCATTTAAAACTAACCCTTCTTTAGAAAGAGAGACTTTTAATTTTTTAAGATCATGGCCTGTCTTCTTGATATGAACGTTAGAAATTACTTTAGGCAAATCTTGGGCCACTGATTTTGCATCAAAAATTTTATCATCTATGGCAAAAAACAAATCTTCGGCGCTCGACCCAAAAAGGGTAATTTCATCACAGTGCTCGAATAAATCTTTGCCTTCCTTCTTACTACAAACATGCAAGTCAGTTGTTACTTTTTTCTCTTCTGTATCAGGTAACTCACCGAGCAGCTTCTTAAATTCTAACTTCTTAAAAATTCTGGATAATTCCGGATAATTTGGCTGGCCAATTTTGGCTTTGGCAAGATCTAGCTCAATATCTACTTTCTGGTTCAAACTAATAAGTTCCTTATTTAATTTTATTCGATCAAT
Source organism: Candidatus Omnitrophota bacterium (assembly GCA_028712255.1). NCBI lineage: Bacteria > Pseudomonadati > Candidatus Omnitrophota > Candidatus Omnitrophota bacterium. Next base: position 111,462 of record JAQTQJ010000001.1, on the reverse strand, counting down.
ATGTTCAGATATCGCTTCTCTAATTTTCTCGGGTTTGACCTTTGAAATATTTTTAAGCATTTTATCTATTGAACCGAATTCCAGGATAAGTTTTTTTGCTGTTATATCACCTATTCCAGGAACTCCCGGGATATTATCAGAAGCATCCCCCATAAGAGCAATAATATCTGGGACCATCTGCGGTTCCACTCCAAAACGCTCCTTCACCTTATCTACATCATAAAACAAATCGTTATCTTTATTAGGGCTCAATACTAAAATATGGTCGCCTACCAACTGTAGGATATCCTTATCGCTGCTTACAATGGTTACAGAGATTTTCTTTGAAGCAGCTTTTTTAGCAAGTTGAGCAATTATATCGTCGGCTTCAAAACCTTTTTTTTCAAAAATTGGTATGCCATAAGCAATTATAATCTCCTTGATTAAGGGAATTTGACTGACTAGACCATCAGGCATGGAAGGCCTTTGCATCTTATATTGCGCAAACTTGGCAAGCCTAAAGGTATCACGCGAAACATCAAAACAACAAACTAGATAATCCGGCTTCTGTTCTCTTAATATTTTATTGAGAATATTCAGGAAGATATAGATCGCACCTGTCTCTTGCCCCCAAGAGGTTCTTAAGACCTTTGAGCCGCTTAGGGCATGGTATGCCCGATAACAAAATGCATTTGCATCAATCAAAAATAAACTTTTTCCACTCATTAATTAAATATTTAAGGAATTCAATATAAGGAAAGAAGGTTTTCGCAGTACGTTTCTATCGCGACAGAGCTCTTATCTCTGTCTTTTCAATAAAAGCTTCTATCTCCGAGTTATTCTGATCTAAATACTGGGCATCCAGAGCTTCTTTGATTGCTGTAGCCAGATCCCCTTTTTTAAAGCTCTCTTTGGCTTTTTGAAAATGTTTCCGAGCAAGCGCTTTATCATCTTTGTTAACGGCGCACTTAGCTACCGCAACATCCTTCATCAGTCCGAGAACTTCCTGCTCACGTAAATCAGATATTGGCTGTTTGGATAAAACTAGACGGATATCCTTAAGCCGGCTGGCTGCTTTCTGCGTCCATGGATCATCCGCAGAACCAATTTGAACACGCTTATTCCAATAAAATTCTGCTTTTTCTAAATCACGCTGGCTTTCGTACAAAAGCGCCAAATTTGTGTAGGCACTTGAGTAACCGGGATCAATTTTGAGCGCCCTCAGATAACTTTCTTCAGCACGCTTAATATCCCCCATCGCTTCATAAACTACACCCAAATCATTATAGGCTACAGCATAACCGGGATCCAGAGTAATAGCTTTCTGATACAAACTCATCGCCTCAGCTAAATTACCAATATGCTGTTTTTCTAAACCTAACTGCCGGTAATCCTTGGCTTGTAACTTTACCCCATCTGGATTTTCTTGGGAAGATGAACCAAACAAAGCCATTTGGGCAAAAACAGATTGGCAGCAAGAAAAAACGCAAAATATTGTAATTGCAGTAATTAGGAATTTAGGCAGGCTAGCTTTATTCATTTATTCTTTAATTATATACATTTAAAATACGCGCGTCAAGAAAAATTAAATAATCGGATCCATAGTCAAAGCCGGATGATTTACTCCTGTTAAAAACGCTAAAAGCTCTTCTAAGCTGGTGGCCTTGGACTCATCGGCAATCTTATCCAATAAATCTTTATCTGTCGTTTGAACGCAAGCCTCCTTTAACCGTTCTCCTAAAATCTCTTTTAATTCTTTAGGCATCCAAACCACTCTCTTTAATCCGCCTTCAGCAGAGATAAATTTTTTACTTAAGATGTATAATTTCCCCACTCCCAAAAATCCCGGAGTCTGCACACCTCCGCCAACAGATCCGGCTAAAGTAGTAAAAGTCATTCCCGAAGGAGTCATTCCGGAATAATCTCGGTTAACTATCATTACCCCATTAGTTTCTGGAATAATCGCCACAATGCATTCAAAACATCCACAGGAGGATTGCGGCCCATCCATCAGCGAATACATACTTACCTTATCAATGGTATGGTTGGATTTCTGTTGCACGAATTCATTTATCTTATCCCATACCCCAAGCCTAGCATCCAAAAGATTTCCTTTGGGTATTGGCTGATTCGGGCCGGTAGGAGTAATCTCAAAAGAAGCCTTAGCATCAAGCCAAGAGTATGCTCCACATAACCCCAAGCGCTGCGGAGTAACAACACAAACATGATTCGGAGCAAAAGATTGACATAACAGACAGGAATAAAATGTATCCACGCTCTCATCAGTCATCCCAGCCAAACGTTCATCGCGTTCATTATATATTTTCTGTGCTCCAGCCGATAAATTCTCCACATCCGCTTGATTAGTATAAAGCTTTATCTGTATCTTATCTACGATAGCGCTATATTCCTGATGTAACATAGCATGAAGAATAGTCCCTAAATGTTTTAGCCTAAAACCTTTCTCATAAGCATCCTTAGATATCCTGATCCAAACCATATCACGTTGGCCCATATGCATAAGGCCCATGGCATAATTGGTAAAACGATGGATCTGGCGTTCTAATATGGGCTCAAAATCCTTCTGCATCTTTCGCCCAAATACATCCACCATAATTGCCAAAGGTAACGATTTAGCTCCTGCGGGCAGCTGATCAATATCCGGACCAATTAACTCAACCAAGCCATCGTCAACATCAACATCCTCTTTAGCAGACAAAAATTCGATAGCCGCGCTGGATTTACCTCCAAACTCAACAGCTAACTGTTCTTTACGCACGCGTTCTCCTTCAAAAGCTGCAGCATATGGCACAGGAACATTTACTTCAGACATCTTAATCTTGATCCCACGGGTAAGAATACATTTAGAAGGTATTTTCTGATAATCCTTCTCCGTAACTAAAGCTTCAAATAACGTAGTATCAATTTTTCCAAGCTGCGGAACTTCTAAGTCAGTGATTATTGGCAGCCCAAAAGCCAAAACACCTAAACCCGTAGCCACCAATACCTCATCAACATGGCCAAGCAATAAAACGAATGCCGGAACACGATTACGGATATAATTGGCTATCCCTTCCCATTGCCCGGCCTTATTACCTCCATAAATTAAAGGCGCACGCACCGCAAAATTTACCGCATAAATGGCAGAAAGATAATCATCCCCTAAGGGGACAATATAATTTTCTAAGCCTAATTGGATCCCTTTGTTCTGAAGTTGCTGTCTAAAAGTATTGCCGTTAATATTACCCGCCAATAAGCTAACAATACTCTTGGATTGGAAATTACGGATTAAATCTACAGCCGCCTGCTCATCTTTGGCCGGGCCTAGAATTACAGCTATTCCGGCAATCCTGCCGTCGACTAATTGCAGGCCAAGTGATCGCAGTATATTATCCGGAATAAAACCTAACCCATCTTTAGGATGCTCCTGATTTAATACCGCAAGAGCCGCCAAAATCTCTTCGCAAATCAAAGTAGCAACACCTTTATTCAATAAACCACCTAGGCTATTAATAATCAAACCGGTTGAAGTTACCTGGTTATTCGCAAGCCCCTGAGCCTGCTTATATGCAGTTAAACAATCATTGAGATTTTTTACTTCAATATTCAAAAGGGCATTGATCAATGGCAGGTAATAATTAGTCTGAGGGAATTCTATTTTTTGGCTTTGGCTTTTTTGCTTTATTGCATTATCTAAAACCTGACGGGTAAGATTTAAAACGTTCTCTGTTCCCTTTATTCCGAGTTCTGCAATCACATTAGTCATCACTTGCGCCACTTTGGGCTCCTCTGGTTTTACCACCATTGCTTTATCAATAAATAAAACTAAACACACCCCTACTGCTTTACCATCTTTAAATTTAACTGCCTCTGCCCTGCCTTCACCGACGATTTCTTGAATCGGGCTATTAATTAATTCAATACCCGCAGGCAGCTCTTCGTTAAGCTTGCCGGCGTTTACAAGCTTAATTGCGACTTTATATTTATCATGAATCAACTTAGCCAGGCTTAACGCAACAGAAGCCAGCCCATCAATGCATACTGTATCATTAATTAAATGATCATCTAATTTCTTAAAATCATCCTTAGAGCTTAATAAAAGTACTCCCTTTTTCCTGGCTCCGGGTATCTGCGGTAAGCTTGCCATTATAATCCACTTGCCTCTAAAACTTGAGGGACCATTTTCCCCCAACCAATTGACATAATATGAATCCCGCGACACATTGGCTTTAATGCCTTAATCGAGCGGCTTGCAATCTCAATTGATGTCGATACCTTATCTGTACTTTTATCCATTTCTTTAATCAAATTATCCGGTACCAAGATTCCGGCTACGTTTTTATTCATATAATTAGCCATAGCTGCTGATTTTAGCAAAACAATACCTGCTATAATCGGGATTTTAATATGTTTTACTTTAGTAATAAAATCCTCAAAAGTTTTTAGGTCAAAAACAGCCTGTGTTTGGAAAAATTCAGCTCCTGCCTCAATTTTCTTTTCCATCTTCATAATCTGTGGGGCCAAAGGATCTGCGCCCGGATTAACTGCGGCACCCAAACAAAATTTTGGCAACCTTCCTTTTAACTTATTACCATTCATGTCCTGGCCAGTTTCTAATTTTCTCGCCACCTGTAACAATTGCACAGAATCTAAATCAAAAACCGGCTTTGCCTGCGGATGATCGCCAAGAGCAGGATGATCTCCAGTTGTAATCAAAACATTTTCAATTCCTAACGCGGCTGCAGAAAGCAAATCTGACTGCAGGGCAAGACGATTACGGTCACGGCAAGTTAGCTGGTAAATCGGCTCAAAGCCTTCTCTCTTCAGCAGAAAACTTGCCGCTAATGACCCCAGGCGCATTACTGAGCTCTGTAGATCCGTAACATTAATCGCGTCTACTTTATTACGGATAAGCTCAGCATCCTCCAGCAGCTCTTGAGTCTCTATCCCCTTATCCGGGCCAACCTCTGAAGTAATTAAAAACTTTCCCGCCTGTATCTTTTCTTTAAATGTCATCGCTTATTTACTGCTGAAGTTTGGTTGCCTCGACCAAATTGCGCATAAGGATAGCTACAGTCAGCGGCCCCACTCCTCCGGGAACAGGAGTTATGAAACTGGCATTTTTTTCTGCTGCTTCAAAATCTACATCACCCACAATCTTATCACCTATACGGTTTATACCTACATCCACAACAATAGCTCCTTTTTTAATCCACTCCCCCTTGATCAATCCGGGTTGGCCAACAGCCACAATCAAAATTTCTGCCCTGCGTACATGCTCCTCTAATTTTCCCGCCTTACTAGTTGCGATATGACAGACTGTAACTGTAGCAAACTTTTCCAATAAAAGTAATACAAGTGGTTTACCCACGATCTCGCTATGGCCGACAACTAACGCCTCCTTACCATACAAATCTATCCCAGTAGATTTTAGCAATTCCATTACAGCAGCTGGTGTGCAAACAGTAATTCTTGCACAGCCAAAAAGCAGCTTACCTATGTTTAAAGGATGTATTCCCTCAATATCTTTATTCGGTGAAATAAAATCGCATATTTTCTTATAGCTTATATTCTGCGGAAGAGGCATTTGCACAACGATACCATTAACATTTTTTTCTGCATTAAGCTTTAGGATAAAATCGATTAATTCACCCTCCGAGATATTATCAGCCAGTTGATGTAATTTATAAACTACTCCCAGGCTTTGAGCAACTTTCTCCTGGGATTTTACATAAGTAAGCGCCGCCGGGTTATTCCCCACTAAAATACTGGCTAGAACCGGAGGCTGCTTCAGAGTCCGTATATAAAGGCTTAACTCTTCCTTTATTTTTTCAGCTACAAATTTACCCTCTAATAATTTTGCCAACCCTCTCCTCCATCTTTGTCCTGATCCGCTTGACCATTTTAGCTTTTAACTGCAATTCTTTATTTACTGCGTAAACTAACTTCATGTCATTGAGTATCTTTAAATTAATATCAATATTAAAACAGGCAGCACTAAATGCCGACTCTAAAAATATCGCAGCAATTGCCATATCGCTGGCTAAATTTACATTTGTTTTTTTAATCAAAGGCTCAAGTATCTTTATCCCCTCATAACAAAGCCTAGCCAGCATTAACGGTACATCCATAGCTTTACGGGGATCTTTACTCTTGTATGCCAGAATATCTAAATCCACTAAACTTAAGAAATCATTTTTTAATTTATCGAATTTTACTAAGGCAGCTTTAAGCTCTGCTTCGTATTTAGAATACCTGGCCTTACCTAAAGTAAAATGAATTACCATACTCATAAGGCTTACACCCATAGCCGCATTCAAAGCTGCCGCAGATCCACCGCCGGGTGCTTCAAGCTTAGCGGATAAATCGGATAAGTATTTAATCAAACTCTGATTTTTATATTCCATGGTTTAAAGTGTAAAACTTGCGTTCAGTTCAAAAGCATCCTTAATCAACGATATCTTTGGTAAATCATCCGTATACAAAAGTGTAAGTACATCAAAACGGCTCAAGCGCTCAAGAAGATTATTGGTTTTTAAATAACCAACGGCAACTTTACAAATTTGCCTTTGTTTTCTGGCAAAAACCGCTTCTTCCGGAGCCCCTAAATTAAGGGAATGCCTGGCCTTAACCTCCACAAAACAAATAGTAGCTTTATCTTGTGCAATTATATCAATCTCACCAAATTTATTTCTATAATTGCATTGTAGAATCTTATATCCATTGGCCTTTAAAAAATCCGCTGCTGCTTTTTCTGCTTGTTTACCAAATTCTATTGTGTTTTTAGGCACCTTAAGAAGCTCTTTCTGTGAATAACGCTAGGCCCAATTTTATTTAAGATATCACGATGCATCTGTGTCGGATAACCTTTATGTTGAATAAAACCGTATTGCGGATAAATTTTATGGTAAGCATCCATAATCTGGTCACGCCGGACTTTTGCCAGTATTGAGGCACAGGCTATACTCAAAGATTTACCATCACCACCTACAATACTTTGATAAGGAAAATCTAAATTAAAGCGCATGTTTCCATCAATAAGCACAAATACACGCTTTAATTCGCAAGGCTCAAGCTGTTTTATTAATTTACAAATTGCCTTCTGCATGGCTAAGATCGTAGCCTGCAAAATATTAATCCGGTCAACCTGTTTATGTCCGACTGCTGCAATAGCGTATTGAGATTTTTTCTTGATCTCAATAAAAGCTTCTTTTCTTCTTATACAAGTCAACTTTTTAGAATCATCAATACGGTTAGTAAAACAAAAATTTCTTAGTAACACTGCCGCAGCCACTACCGGTCCGGCTAGAGGGCCACGCCCAGCCTCATCTACTCCGATAACTAAATCAAAACCTTTACGTTTTAGTTCTCTTTCGTATCGTTTCACTAACTGGCTTTTTTCTCTTCTTCTTTGCCTTCTATCTTAGTAGCATGCTTTCCAATTTTATTTCTTAAATAATAAAGCTTGGATCTCTTTACTTTACCGGAACGTATAAGTTCAATACGCTCGATAACCGGAGAATAAAGCGGAAAAACACGTTCGATCCCTTCCCCAAATGAAACTTTTCTTACCGTGAAATTTAGTTTAGCACCCGATCCGCTTTTGGCGATTATAACCCCCTCAAAAGGGTGAAGCCGGAATTTATCCGGGCCTTCCGGGATCCTGGTAAGCACCTTTACCGTATCTCCGACATTAATAGCGGGCATCTCTTTTTTGGCAAATCCTGCCTCGATTGATTTTATATCCATTACTGTTGCTCCTTTCTGATACTTTGTAACAGTTCAGATATTAAAAGTAACCGTGTCATTGCGAGGAGCGAAAGCGACGAAGCAATCTTTTAAAAGATTGCTTCGCCCTTCGGGCTCGCAATGACACTTCGTCGGTGACTTCCAAAAACTGAATCATTACCATGGTTTTCATTTTTCAGTAAATCCGGCCGCCTGGCGCGGGTCCGCTTAAACGCCTCATGTTTACGCCAAGCCTCAATTCTATCATGAGCACCAGAAACCAAAACTTCAGGTACCAGCCACTTTTTAAATTGAGCCGGACGGCTGTATTGCGGATATTCTAATAGATTACCTTCGAATGACTCAAAATTCAAGGAATTTTTATCACCCAAAACTCCGGGGATAAGCCTGACTACACTATCCACTATAACCATAGCAGCAAGTTCTCCGCCTGTTAAAACATAATCCCCTATTGAAATCTCTTCATCCGCCAAATAGAGCCGCACTCTTTCATCTATCCCTTCATAGTGTCCGCAAATAAATATGAGATTTTTGCACTTGGATAGCTTCTTGGTATAACTTTGATTATAAATTTTGCCTTGAGGACATAACAATATCACTTTGCTTTTACCCTTAATCTTTTTCTTAATTGCCTGAAGCGCCCGAAAAATAGGCTCTACTTGCAAAACCATACCGCTACCTCCACCAAATGGACGATCATCAACTTTATGGTGTTTATCCAAAGTATACTTTCTTATATCGTGAGTAAATATTTTTACTTTACCTTTTTTCTGCGCCCGTTTAATTATCGACTCGTCAAGGACCGCAGAAAACATTTTAGGGAAAATACTGATAATGTCTATGCGCATATCTGATTATTATAATTCATCAAGAACATCTGTTTAAATTGGTTAAATCTATCTTCTTTTATCGCAGCACGAATCTGGCGCATGAGATCCAAAAAGAAATAAACATTATGCAGGCTAAGTAATATCAAACCTAGCATTTCCTTGGCGTTAAATAAGTGGCGCAGGTATGCCCGGGAAAAATTCTTGCAGGTGTAACAGCCGCACTTTACATCCAAAGGCCTAAGATCCTGCGCATATGGAGCATTACGTATGATAATTTTGCCAGAGCTGGTAAACGCCGTACCGTTTCTTCCGTAACGGGTAGGAATTACACAATCAAACATATCCACTCCCCGGTCTACCGCCTCCACTATATCAAAAGGATAACCGATACCCATAGCATAACGCGGCTTAGAAGCCGGGATCAGGTTGGTAACTAATTCGATGATATTATATATTAGATTACTGCTCTCGCCAACAGAAACTCCCCCGATAGAATAACCGTCAAAATCCATATCTACTAAACGCTTAGCGCAATCAAGGCGTAAATCTTCATAAGTTGCTCCCTGAATAATACCGAATAATTTCCCCTTTTCATTAAGGTGGGTGTCTTTTGATCTTTTTGCCCAGGCAATCGTTCTTTCCATAGCGGCCAAGGCATGATCCTTAATACATGGATAGTGCACGCACTCATCAAGCGGCATCATGATATCTGAACCTAAGGTTTCCTGAATTTTAATTACATCCTCAGGAGTAAGAAAATGTTTTAATCCATCGATATGCGACTGAAATTCAACCCCCTGATCATGCATCTTCCGGAAAAGCGCAAGGCTAAAAATCTGATAACCCCCGCTGTCAGTAAGTATAGGTTTATCCCATCCCATAAACCTATGCAGCCCACCTGCTTTTCTGATTACATCCATTCCGGGACGCAAGAATACATGGTAAGCATTAGAAAGTATTATCTGAGCACCTGCCTCTTCGACATCCTTGAGCATAAGCCCTTTGACTGTAGCATGCGTGCCAACAGTCATAAAAGCAGGAGTATCAAAAGCTCCATGCACAGTAACCACTCTTCCAAACCTTGCTTTACTATTTTTATCTTGATGAATTAGTTCAAACATATGTATTGTAATAAAGGGGACGTTTCCCTTTTATGAGCATAAAACATCAAAAGGGAAACGTCCCCTTTTGACAGATATCAAATAATCAACATTGCATCTCCATAACTATAAAACCTGTATTTCTTATCCACCGCCTCCCGATAAGCTTTCAACATGAGATCTTGACCGGCGAAAGCACAAACTAACATCAAAAGAGTAGTCTTGGGAAGATGAAAGTTAGTTAAAAGACAACCTACTAGTTTGAATTTATAACCTGGATAAATAAACAAATCAGTATTACCTTGGCAAAAACCATCAGCATAAGTTTCCAGCGCACGAAGTGCGGTTGTGCCGACAGCGATGATGCGCCCTTTATTGGCTTTCGTTTTATTGAGCAATTCCACGGTTTTATCAGGAACAAAAAAATATTCCGGCTCCATTTTATGTTCAATTATTTCTTCGCATTTAACCGGCCGAAATGTGCCCAATCCCACATGTAACGTAATAAAACCAAGATTAACTCCGCTCGAGGCAATACTTTCTAGTGAATCCTGACTAAAATGCAAGCCTGCTGTAGGAGAAGCAAGCGCACCTTCATTTTTGGCATAAACCGTCTGATAGTAAATTGTATCCAAATCTTCCGGCTCTCGTTTTATATAAGGCGGCAAAGGTACAATTCCAAAATTATAAATTGTATCCGCATCCGATTGTTTAAAACTAATCTGTCCTCGTGCGCATATCGTGCCTTTGATTTTACCTTGAGCAAAAATAATATTTTCGCCAATTTTAGTTCGGCTGGGCTGAATCAAACAGGAAAAAGTTGTGCCATTCATACGGCGGGTAAGTAAAATCTCAACCTTGCCTCCGGTTATTTTTTTACCCATTAAGCGGCAATGCAAAACTTTTGTGTCATTAAGAACCAGCAAATCATTCTTTTTAAAAAATTGCAGTATGTCCTTAAAAACACCATGCTTAATCTGGCCACTGGTCCGATTTACAATCAAAAGCCTTGCCTGATCTCTATCCTTTAAAGGATACTGAGCAATTAATTCCTTGGGAAGCGGATAATCAAATTCAGAAAGTTTTAACATAATTAGTTAATTAGGTATCAAAATCAATGGGGACGGTTCTGTTTTCCCGAGTACAATTCTAGAAAAACAGAACCGTCCCCATTATTTAATTCAAATAACCGATTATTTGATCAGTTAGATCATCAATGGAAAAAATGACAATACCGTCGGGGGAAAGCTCGCTAATCAAACGGTATTGATTAAAAAATAAATCCGGATTATTTTTCATTAAAAATGCGCCTATACCAACATAGATCTTTCCTTTACCACGGTGGCCAAGGCTAGACTTTACTATTTCTTTGGCAAACTGATTATCTTTGGTGTAAGCCATCAATACCGCATAATCGATAAACCCCTCTTCCAGCCAGGCCGACCAGTCCTGGAATGCATTGGCATATGCACGTTCAGCTAACGAAATGACTGCACAAGAAACCGTTAAGCTAGCAGATTTAACTTTAACTAAACTTGAAATTTTACACACTAATTCCGTTACCTGCGCTCGCTTCCAGTTATCCCAAGCTAAATATTCATCCTCATTATTTAAAGTATCCAGACAGTTTAGCCCGGTTTTCTCGCGGAATCGCTCTACATTTTTTACTCCATAACCATAAGTTATCCCAAACTTGTTAAATCTTGAACCCGGAGCAAATGGCACCGGCGAAGGGTAACGTAGATAATCCAAATGTATACCACTGATTAACGGATAACGGTTAACAATCTCGTTAACAATCGTTAGAACATACTTCTGGACCCTGGGATCACCAGGCTCTAAAAATATCATATTTTCTTTTAAATAATATTTATCCAAATCCATATTGGATACGGTCTTAGAAGGCCTTTGATACTGATCGCGGGTTAAAACAGAACTGCCGTATTTGTTCAAAATGTCGGCTTTATCATTATTACCCAAGCTTAAAACATTTACCCAAGCAAAAACATTGATATTATTTTCCTGAGCCTCCCTAAGTAATAAATCTAAAGTATCCAGCCCAGCGGCTTTAACCATCTGTTCATATTTTGTCTTATCGCAAATCTTAGAATCATAATAAGCATTCCCAGACTGGAATATTTGCAAATAAATTTCATTTATCTTGGCTTTCTTGCACTGAGCAATCAGGTTATTTACCCCTTCTTTTGAATAAAGTACCTTTTTAGAAGAAAATACGGAGACCCAGACGCCCCGGACCAAAGCACTCTTAGTCGAAACCAAAGATTCTTCCGCTGATACCAAATTAAAACTAAATAATAAACAAAGTGATAATAAAATTATTTTATTTTTCATTTAATCCATTGACCTTTGGTTTTATTGAATAGTTACAACCGCAATATTTCTGCAGATAAAGGCCCTTCTGTCTTGCTTCTTTATACGCTTGCCGGAAACCAGGCCGAAAATCCTCATAAAAAAAATCTACGCCCGTTTCTTTTGCGATTTTTTCCCCTAATTCCTTGAGCATCGTATGATCTTGGTAAGGACTAACTAACAAAGTTGTGCTAAAGAGGAACAAATTATTCTCTTTGGCATGCTTTGCCGTCCTGCGCAGGCGAAGTGACCAACAGTTTATACAACGCTCTGGTGTATTTTCATTGGCATTAATTGCCTGAAAAAATTCAGAATCATCATACTGGGGACTTTCCACATCAAACTCTAAATCTCTACTCAAAACTTCTAAAGCCCCTTTACGCTTGCTATATTCTCCCGATGGATAAATATTAGGATTGTAATAAAATCCTTTTATGTTAAACCCCTCTTCTTTTAATCTGCCAAAAGGGTAAATTAAGCACGGCCCACAACAGATATGCAGTAAGATATCCATATTCTAAACAGTTAGAAAATCTCCTCCTGTTGTTCTATACTAAATTTTAAACCAAAATGTTCAAAGGCTTTTTTTGTAGCTAATCTACCACGGGACGTGCGTTTTAAATAACCGGCTTTTAGAAGGTAGGGCTCAACCGTATCGGCAATAGTATCTACCTCCTCATTGAGGCTTGCAGCTAATGATTCAATTCCTACCGGGCCTCCACCGAATGATTCAAGAATTAATTTTAAAACTTTACGGTCCAATTCGTCAAAACCTGCCTGATCGATCCCTAGCTCATTGAGAATGTTAGAAGTTGAAACTTGATCAACTTTTTCGATTTTTAAAACCTGCGCGTAATCCCTGACTCTTCGCAAGAGCCGATTAGCAATACGAGGAGTCCCTCTTGAACGTTTGGCGATTTCAAAACAAGCATCTTCATCGATTTGTACCGTCAATAACTGGCTTGAATTTTTTATAATTTTAGCCAAATCCTCTATTCTGTAAAAATCAAGATTATAAAATATACCAAACCTTCCGCGAAGCGGAGCAGCCAGAAGCCCTGTACGAGTCGTTGCTCCAATTAGAGTAAAGGGTTTGAGATTAAACTTAATAGTCTTGGCATACGGCCCTTTATCAATTATAAAATCAATCTGAAAACTTTCCATTGCCGGATATAAAAACTCCTCAACCACCTTAGACATCCGGTGTATCTCATCGATAAAAAGAATATCCCCAACTTCCAGGTTAGTCAAAATACCAATTAAATCTCCTGCGCGTTCAATAGCCGGGCCGCTGGTTGCGGTAATCTTTGCGCCCATCTCATGCGAAATGATATGTGATAAAGAAGTTTTACCTAACCCCGGAGGGCCGCTTAAAAGCACATGCTCAAGCGGCTCTTTACGCTGTTTGGCTGCCTGTATTGCGATCTTTAAATTATCTACAATATCCTTGTGGCCGACGAACTCACTAAACTTTTTTGGCCTTAAGGATATATTTAAAACTACATCCTCTTCGGATTCCTTAATATCTGTAACGATGGGATTAGCCTTAAGCAGGGCGCGCCTGGTTTCTTCGTTCATAAGGAGTAATGTTTTCTTTATTTCTTAATATAATTATCTCTTCAAATTGCGCATCTTGACGAGCAATAATCTCTTTCATTTTTGCCAACTCCAAAATTGCTAAAAATACTACGATTATCTCCATCTTGGCGCCTGTTTTGGCAAAAAGTTCCGAAAGCTTAATCTCTGACTGGAGCAACAACAAGTGCAGAATATCATGCACCTTCTGTTCAACCGTAAACTGATCCTTGACAACTTCATAAAAAACTTCCCTGGGCACATCCTTCAATGCCCGGGAAAAAGCATTGATCAAATCAAATATGCTTGCTTCAAAATAAACCTCTTGCTTGCCTTCTACCTTGCTTTCTGCGGGTATTTCTGTTTTGGGCCTCTTGAAAACTTCTTGCTGGTTCAATTCTCTTTGCCTTAGGTTTTCGGCAACCTGTTTAAACTGTTCGTATTCAAGAAGCCGTTTGACCAATTCCGCGCGAGGATCTTCTTCGGCCTCTAAAGAAGCTGTCTCTTCAACCGGTAGCAGCATCTTAGATTTTATCTGCATAAGAGTTGACGCCATCACTAAAAACTCACCGACGATATTTAAATCCAAAAGCTGCATAAAATTAATATATTCCAGGTACTGTTGAGTGACTTTGGCAATAGGAATATCATAAATATTAAGGTGATCCTTTTTCACTAGGTATAATAAAAGATCTAGGGGGCCTTCAAAGATATCTAGTCGTATCTTATACCTCACTTCGTACCTTCTTTCTTATTTATTCAAAACAAAAGCTTTAACTGTAAGTTTTAAGCTATAAGCTTACAGCTTACGTCTTATAGCTTACAGCTTAAGTAGCTCCCTTACCTCAACAACCGTTTTCTCAGCTAATCCTTTAGCCCTGGCACATCCTGCAGATAATATCTCCTGAATATATTTTTTATCTTTTTGCAAAGAATTCCTTTTTTCCTGAATCGGAGCCAATAAACCGACTATTCGCTCTGAGAGTTCTTTTTTACATTCAGTACAGCCGATTCTAGATTTTGCGCAACGCTCCTGCGTTTCCTTATTCATTTCCGGAAAAAATACTCCAAAGTAAGAAAAAACATTGCATTTATGCGGATGCCCGGGATCAATCAGCCGGATACGTTCTGGGTCCGTAAACATACTCTGTATTTTTTTACGGATAACTTGTGGCTCCTCGGATAAACCAATATAATTATTATAACTCTTACTCATCTTACGTCCATCTAGCCCTAAAAGGCGCTTGTTTTGCGTAAGCAGGGCTTTGGGTTCCGGAAAAAAATCTGTTTTATATATATGGTTAAACTTACGCACGATCTGACGGGTTAATTCCAAATGCGGCAACTGATCCTCGCCCACCGGCACACTATCAGCCTTATAAAGGAGTATATCGGCAGCCTGTAAAACCGGATACCCCAAAAAAGCATAAGTTTTTAAATCACGATTGGCTACTTCGCGTAACTGCTCCTTATAAGTAGGACACCTCTCAAGTAAACCTAGTTGCGTAATTAAAGAAAGGACAAAATAAAGTTCAAGGTGCCCAGGGACATGCGATTGAATAAATATGCTGCATTTTTCAGGGTCAATGCCACAAGCTAACCAATCTATAACATTATCCAGCATGTTAGCTTTAAGCTCAGCCGGATTTTCATATTCTGACATCAAAGCATGCCAATCGGCAACCATGAATAAACAATCATATTCATCTTGCATTTTTTTCCAATTATCCAATGCGCCAACCAAATGCCCCAAGTGCAATTTACCCGTAGGCCGCATGCCGCTTAATATACGTTTTTTATTCATTTCTTAATCCTAGATTTTAAGCTATAAGTTGTAAGCCTTAAGCTTAAAGCTTATAGCTTTCTGGCAATCTTCTCTATATCATAAGCCTCAATTATGTCGGCTTCCATTAACTGATCAAACCCACCTATAGCAATACCGCATTCAAAACCTTCGCCAACCTCACGCACATCATCTTTAAAACGTTTCAAACTTGCTAGCTTTCCTTCAAAAGCAACCGCGCCGTTACGCAAAACTGTCACCATACAATTACGGTTAATTTTACCCTTGGTTACGAAACATCCGGCAATCAGTCCGGAACGAGAAAGCTTAAACATTTTTCTTACTTCGGCTCTGCCTAAAAATACCCTCTTTAACTTAGGAGCTAACATCCCTTCTACTGCAGCTTTTATGTCATTGCCTAACTCATAAATAATACTATAAGTTTTTAAATCAACGCCTTCTTTAGAAATCAACTCTTTAGCTGGCTCATCAGCAGTGACATTAAATCCCAGAATTAACGCATCTGAGGCCATTGCTAAAACTACATCCGAGGTATTAATATTGCCTGCTCCCATATGGATTATATTTATTTTTATTTCAGAAACATTCAACTTCTCCAGGATATCCTTGATTGCCTCAAGCGATCCCTGAACATCTGCCTTGATAATCAATTTTAATTCTTTGATTTTGCCTCCGGCAATCTGAGCATGCAAATCTTCTAGGCTTATCCGCTTAACTTCTTTTACTTGTTGCTGCCTATCTTTTTCCGTACGCGCTTCAATTAAACTCTTTGCCTGTTTTTCATCTTCAATCGCAAAAAATTGTTCCCCTACCTGTGGAATCCCGCTTATACCCAAGACCTCAACCGGAGAAGCTGGGCCAACAGCAGTCACTCCATGTCCTCGGTCATCAAGCATCGCCCGAATCTTCCCGTACAAATTACCAACAATAATATTTTGATTCAAGCTCAAGGTACCATTTTGCATAAGCAGGGTTGCTACCGGCCCTCTGCCCTTAGCCATCCTTGCTTCTACAACTACTCCGTACGCTAACCGATTCGGATTTGCCTTTAATTCCATGACTTCTGCCTGTAACAAAATCATCTCCAGCAAATTATCTATACCCTGGCCGGTTTTTGCAGATACCGGTACGGTAATAGTTTTGCCACCCCAATCCTCAGCCATCAAGCCGACTTCAGACAATTGTTTCTTAACCGTATCGACATTTGCCTGCGCTTTATCTATTTTATTAATCGCAACAATAATAGTAACACCGGCCGCACGCGCATGGTCAATTGCTTCCTGAGTTTGCGGCATAATTCCGTCATCGGCAGCCACCACTAACACCACGATATCCGTAATAGCTGCGCCGCGTGCGCGCATAGCGGTAAATGCCTCATGGCCGGGAGTATCCAGAAAAGTAATATCTCCCTGAGGAAGACTAACACGATAAGCACCGATATGCTGAGTAATTCCTCCGTGTTCAGCCTCTGTAACGCGGGTTTTACGTATCGCATCAAGAAGAGAAGTTTTACCATGATCAACATGCCCCATAAAAGTAACTATCGGGCTGCGGCTTTTAAGCTCCTGCGGTAAATCTTGCCTTTTATGTTCCTGTAAAATCAGTTCTTCCGCAGTTAGCGCTTTCTTAATTTTGAAATCATATTTTAAACATAATTTATCCAGGGTAGCTTCATCCAAACTCTGATTAATACCAATCATCACCCCCATACCCATAAGATGTTTAATAAGAACAGAGGATTTTTCTTGTAATTTTATCGCTAAATCTTTAACCGTAATCGGAAGTTCCAATTCAATTTCTTTACTGGCGACAATTTCTGCTTTTTCTTCAGGAATAGGCGTTGGTTCAACAGAAAATGTAACCTGCACTTTTTCCTCAGGTTTATGGCTTTGACCAACAGAAGCCAAACCATGATCTTGAGGCTTAGTTATGGGTTTAGTTTCCTGTTTGGGTTCTATTTTAATTTCAGGTTTGATTTGTTCTACTCTAGCTTCAATCTTTGGTGCATGGCTTTGGCCAAAGGAGGCCAAACCATCGCCTTGTGGCTTATGCTTTACTACGGGCTTTACAGGTTTTAATATCTGCTTAGCTTCTTCCTTTGCTTTTTTTACTGTTACCTTATGGCCTATACTAGTAGAAACCAAACCATGAGCTTGTGGCTTAGGCTTAGCTGCCTTGACCGGAGCCTTAGATTTCAAGATACGGGCCTTAACAGGAAACTTTTTAGTTTTTGCTTCTACTTTAACTTTAGGCTTAGCTGTTTTCTTTATTATTGTTTTTTCTTTCTTTACTTTGGGCATAATCTCTCCGTCTCATATTAAAAACTTATGATAGTTTTTTAGCCTCTGCGATAATCTTTTGGGCTTTCTTCTCCCCAATACCCTTAATCTTCATCAGCCCTTCTGTTTTTGCTTCTATTATATCAGCTATATTTTTAATTCCGGCTTCTTTTAAGCTCTCTATAACCTTAGCCCCTAGGCTTGGGATATCCTCTAAAGAAACTTCTTCTTTTTTAACCTCTTTTTTTTTCTTAACTGCCTTCTTAACTTTTTTTACCTTAGATTCTTCCTCTTTGCCTTCATCTACCTTAGCCTCAATAGCGGCTTTCTCTTGCGCTTTTCCTCCTCCAAGGGCCTCAGCAGCAATCATGCTCTTAGTACGGATATCCAACTCCCAGCCAAGAAGCCGAGAAGCCAAACGTACATTCTGGCCATGTTTACCAATAGATAAAGAAAGCTGGTCATCATCTACAATAACCTCGGCTTTCATTTTTTCTCTATCTAATTTAATCTCAGAAACTTTAGCCGGGGAAAGTGCGGCTTTGATATATTCACGCACATCATCGTTAAAACGCACGATATCAATTTTTTCACCCTGCAGTTCATTAACAATATTCCTCACCCGGTTTCCACGCATGCCAACACAGGCTCCCACCGCATCCACTTTTTCATTCTTGGAATAAACTGATATTTTTGTGCGTTCTCCTGCCTGGCGCGATATACCTCTAATCTCTACAATGCCTTCATATATCTCAGGAACCTCCAGTTCAAATAATTCTTTAACCAAATTAGGATGAGCACGCGACAAAATAATCTGCGGGCCTTTAGTATCCTTCTTTACTTCAACAACATATGCGCGGATCCGCTGTCCCTGCTTGAATTCCTCTTTAGGGGATTGTTCGCGCTTAAGCAGAATACCTTCGGCCTTACCCAAGAGATCAATAATAACATTGCCTTTTTCAAAACGGTAAACTGTTCCGCTAACTATCTCTCCGACGCGGCTTTGAAATTCGGAGAAAACTACATCCTTTTCTGCTTCACGCATCTTCTGAATAATTACCTGACGGGCAGTGGATGCAGCAATACGCCCGAAATCAATATTAGTCACAGGTGTATTATTACGAAAAGCATGAATCTCTCCTGTGGCACGATCAATCTGAACCTTAAATTCTTCATCCGGTTTTAAATCAATTACTCTTTTGGCTGCGCTCAGCATGGCGCTTTCGACAGCCTCAAGCATGATCTCTTTTTTAATTCCTTTTTCACGTTCAATTTGTTCGATAATTGCAAGTAGTTCCTGACTCATTTTTAATCCTTCCTTAGATTACTAACCATGCTTTGTTTATTTTTTTAAATGGAATCTCTATCTCTCCTGTGTCCTGAGCAATAATTACGCTATCCTGCCCAACTTTACTGATTAATCCCTGCCATTGGCATTTACCCTTTACTAGATCATTAAGGAAAAACACAACTTCTTTATTTAGACAACGTAAAAAATCTTTTTCTGTCTTAAGGCAACGGTCAAGCCCGGGAGAAGAAACCTCTAAAATATAATTAGAGTCAATGATATTTTTTTCTTCCAGTAATAAACTAAGTTGCCGATTAACTAAAGCACAATCTTCTAAAGTTATGCCGCCTGTGGGCCTATCCACTAAAATCCTTAAAATTAAATTATTACCCTCATATCTACAGATTAAATCCACCAGTTCAATATTTTCTCTGGCAGAACATTGAGAAATCAATTCATGTAATTCTTTGACTAAAGTATCTTCGATCAAAATCTCACCTACATTTAAGATAAATTTTTAGAGATAGAGCTTAATAAACCTTCCTTTGGCATAAGCGCGGTTGTTTTATTTTTACGTATCCTTATCTCTATATTTTTTTCTTCCATATTTTTTTTACCTACTATAATACTCAAAGGCAACCCTATCAAATCCGCATCTTTAAATTTTACACCAGCGCGTTCATCACGGTCATCCAAAAGCACAGAGAATCCGGCTGCCTCTATTTGTTTATAAAGGTTTCTCGCCTCCTGCATAATCGCTTGATTAGTTACATCAAGAGGCAAAATTATAACCTGAAAAGGAGCAACCTCTACAGGCCAGATAATCCCATCAGAATCATTATTCTGCTCGATAATCGCAGAAACCAGGCGCGATACGCCGATACCATAACAACCCATAATTATCGGTTTAAGTTCTCCTTTTGCATCAGAGAAATTTGCTTCTAACGCCTGACTGTATTTTATACCCAGCTTAAAAATATGGCCGACTTCGATGGTATTAACCTTATCCATATTTACATGGCATTTAGGACAAGAACCGCTTTCCTCCTTGAGAGCCTTGGCAATTTTACATTTTGGGCAAAGCAATACTACATCCTCTCCCAACGGGGCTTGCGCCATAAACTCATGTGAAACCTTTCCTCCCATAACACCGGAATCAGCCTCAGTAATTAAAGTTTTTAAACCGCACCTGGAAAATATCCGCTTATAAGCTTCATACATCAACTGATAATTTTTATCCAACCCCTCTTCATCCTGATCAAAGCTATATGCATCTTTCATAATAAATTCGCAAGCACGGATCAAACCAAAACGCGGGCGTATTTCATCGCGGAATTTTGCCTGAATCTGATATAAGAGCAGCGGTAACTGCCTATAACTTGAACAATTATTCTTAACTAAGTCCGTAATTATTTCCTCATGCGTTGGGCCTAAAGCCACATTCCTACCGCGGCGATCCTTGAATTTAAACATCACCTCACCCAAATCCTTATCGCGGCCGGTTTTCTGCCAAAGCTCTAAAGGATGCAAAGCCGGCAAGAGCAATTCACTGGCACCGCAAGCATTCATTTCCTGCCGAATTATTCCCTGAATTTTCTCTAAAACCCGTAACCCCAGAGGAAGATAAGTATAGGCTCCTGCCATAAGCATCCGCACAAATCCTGCGCGCAGCAACAACTGATGGCTTAATGATTCTGCCTCTTTTGGTGTTTCCTTTAACGTCGGTATAAAAGCTTTGGTCCAAAACATATTAATTCCTCAAACTAAAGGTGACAGTCACAAAAGACGTGACAGTCACTTTCAATCCTTATTAAAAATTTCTTTAGGTAAAGCTACCCCCCTTTTGGCAAAAAGCGGATAAAATACAGGCTGAATCCCCGTAGCCTTAAAACGACCCTGGACACTCTCTCCTTCAACAACATTGGTAATCTCATAGACAAAAAGATCCTCCAAATTCACCCAACCATCTTTTAGTCCATTTACTTGCGTAATACGGGTAATTTTACGTGTTCCATCGGAAAGCTGATCCTGTTGAATAACTAAATGCAGGCTTGAGGCAATCTGCCGATGTATAGCCTCTAAAGTTATTGGAATACCGGACATTAAAATCATCGTCTCTAATCGATGCATAACCTCCGAAGGAGTATTGGCATGAATAACTGAAAGCGCTCCATTATGGCCTGAACACATTGCCTGAAGCATATCCAAAGCCTCAGCGCTTCTAATTTCACCCAAGATAATCCTCTGAGGCCGCATACGCAGAGTATTACGGAAAAGATCCCTGATAGAGATTTCTCCCTTGCCTTCAATAGTTGCTGGCTTTGTCTCAAGCCTAACTACATGATCCTGCACTAAATGTAATTCAGCCGTATCTTCAATGGTAATGGTACGCTCATCATTAGGAATATAACTAGAGAGTACTTCTACAGTCGTGGTTTTTCCGGAGCCAGTAGCTCCGGCAAATATCATATTGATCTTAGCCTTAATACAAGCAATCAGAAAATCTGCCATTTTCCTGTCCATAGTTCCCAATTCAATTAAATCCTCGGCTTTTACAATCTGTTTAAGGAATTTACGGATAGTTATAGTCGGGCCATCTAAAGCCAAAGGCGGAATAATAATATTAACCCGTGAACCATCGGGTAAACAAACATCCGTATAAGGAACCGTCTCATCCACTCTTCTTCTGGTAGGTGATAATATTTTTTGGATTACATACATAAGTTGTTGATCACTATCAAACTTCATATCAGTACGCTGTTTTTTCCCGTGTTTTTCAACATATACATTTTGCGTCCCGTTAATCATAATTTCCGTAACCTCAGGATCTATCATTAATTTCTCAATCGGGCCAAAACCAGAAAATTCATCCACTAATTCATTAATAATCTTCTCCCTTTCTTGCTCCTTAAGAGGACTGCGGGGCTGAGTCAAAATTCCTTCAAGAATACCTCTGACTACAGCGGCAACTTCGGTCTTATTATCGGTACCTTTAAATAAGATACTAGTATATTTGGCGATAAAATCTTCGCGTACCCTACTCTTTAGCGACTGTTGAGCCATATCTTCTCCTTGTCTACCTAGACAACACCAGCGTAATTCCAATTAACGCTGGGTGTAATTTTTATTAAAGAGAACACCGGCGCAATACCAATTAGCGCCGAATGTTATGAATTTCCTCTAATAAAACCTTCACGCAATCTTTTGCAGATATTTTTTTAACTATTCTCCCATGTGAAAATAAAATTCCCTGGTTTTTCCCAAAAGCAACTCCTAAATCTGCCTCTTTAGCCTCTCCTGGGCCATTAACAATACAACCCATTACAGCCACCTTTAGAGGTTTAGATTTTTTATCTTCGATTGTTAATTTAGCTTCTAAATCTTTAACAATATTTATCAAGTCTACTTCACAACGGCCACAAGTTGGACAACTAATCACTCCAACAGCAGGCTGATATAAACCTAGAGATTCTAAGATACATTTGGCTGCCCTTACCTCTTCAATCGGCTCATCCGTAAGAGACACCCTTATTGTATCACCAATACCGTCTAATAGCAAAGCGCCTATTGCAACACTTGATTTAACAATACCATTATAAGGAGAGCCTGTTGCAGTTACTCCTAAATGTAAAGGATAGCTACAGAGATTAGCTACCTTTTGATACGCTTCAACAGTATCCAAAACGTTATTAGCCTTAAGTGAAACCACTATTTTATCAAATTTGAGCTTCTCCACCCTCTTTACATAACTCATACATGAAGCCACTAATTTATCAGTCATTGAGGATTTTCTCGGGGCCGTATCTTTAACCGAACCGCTATTTAAACCAATACGCAAAGGAACACCTGCTAACCTTAAGGCGCCAATAACCATTTCTATTTCCTTAGGTTTATCAATATTTCCTGGGTTTAACCTAATCTTATCAGCTCCATTCTCAATAGCAGCAACTGCTAACCGATAGGAAAAATGAATATCGGCAACTAAAGGAAGTTTGGTTTGGGCTTTAATCTTCTTTAAGGCCGCTGCATCAAGCATATCTTTAATCGCCAAACGCACAATCTGACAACCCCCTAGCTCTAACTGCTTAATCTGGCGCACAGTATTATCCACATCAGAGGTCTTTACCTTAGTCATCGATTGAATGGCTACAGGATTTTTTCCTCCAATCAGAACATTACCAATCTTTACAACATTAGATTTACGCCTTTTAATTTCCATATCACTTAGATATTAATTTACCGATCTTATCCCCATAAAGCCTCAATATGTCATTGTAAGTAACAAATAATGCCAAACTAATTATGAGAGTAAAACCAATATTATTGATTACTTCTTCGGCTTTAATCCCCAACGCTTTTTTTCTTAATTTTTCTAATCCTAATAAAAATAGATGCCCACCGTCCAGGATAGGTAATGGCAAGAGATTAAATATTGCCAGGCTTACACTTAATACCGCAATCAAATGCATAACTGCGATTAAACCCATTTTTGCCGCGTTAGCAGTTATGAAAAATATCCCCAGTGGGCCGGTCATAGAATCGCGCATCGACATCTTCCCGCTGACTAACATCCATAAACCCTTATAAGTCAGAACAGTCAAATTAATGGTTTTTTTAAAACCCAGGAACGCCGACTCAAAAAAACCATGTTTGACTTCGATTGTTTCATCAAAAGGAGAAATACCAATAATCCCCAAAGCGCGTTTCTCGCCTCTCTGATCATCTATAACCTTATCCTTAATCAAAACGTTAAATTTTAATTCTTTACTGCCGCGTAAAACATCAAGCACTACGCTTGATTTTATTTTTCTCTCCTGAATTTGATATTGTAAATCTTCCCAGAGCTGGACTTTCTTGCCGTCTACAGCTTTAATATAGTCGCCCACCTCTAAACCTGCATCTTTTGCCCCGTATCCATCCATCAATGCGCCTACTTTAGAAGTCAAACTAGGGTATCCAATAAAAAGAATCATCCAAAAGAATAAAAACCCAAGCAGATAATTCAAAAACGGCCCGAAAAAAATAATCTGGAACCTTTTCCCGCATGGCTTAGAAAGATACTCATCGGGTTTGCCTTTATATTCTGCCTGGTTGTCTCCTGCCATCTTCACATAACCGCCCAAAGGAATAAGGCTTAGGCTGTATTCAGTATCCCCTTTTTTCTTTTTAAGTATCTGGCGCCCAAAACCCAAAGAAAATTGCTCAACACGCACTCCATTTCTACGGGCAGCAATAAAATGCCCAAATTCGTGCACGGTAATAAGTAAACTCAAGATTAATATAAAAATAATTGTAGCAATCATTTTCTATAAAGTTAGCAGGCCAAGCGCCTAGCTTCTTCCCTAGCCCAGCTATCAGCAGCCATTATATCAGAAAGTTTAGGGTTAGCTTTTTTTTTATGGGCCCGCATTACCTTCTCCACAATTTTAGATATTGTTGAAAAATTTATCCTTTTTTTTAAAAAATAACTTACACTCTCTTCATTAGCTGCATTCATCACCGCAGGCATTGTTCCTAACTCAACTGAAGCCTGATAAGCAAACCCAAGACAGGGAAATTTCTTAAAATCCGGCTTTTCAAAATGTAGTTTACTTAAACGGTAAAAATCGACGCCCTCAAGCTCAGAAGGCAGGCGCTGTGGATATGATAAAGCATACTGAATAGGTATGCGCATATCCGTAACTGAAAGCTGTGCCATAGTTATACCATCATTAAATTCAATCATAGAATGAATTAAGGCCTCCGGATGAATTAATACTTTTATTTTCTGCGCTTCTAAATTAAATAAGAACATTGTTTCAAGCAATTCCAGCCCCTTATTCATCAAAGTCGCTGAATCTACCGTAATTTTCTTGCCCATTTTCCAGCGAGGATGGTGTAATACTTTCTCTATTGTTATATTTTTAAATTTATCAAGAGGTAGTTTTCTCAAGGGGCCTCCAGAAGCGGTTAAATAAACGCGCCTGACATCTTTGGCCTGAGCGCCTCCCAAACACTGCCAGATAGCCGATTGTTCACTGTCAACCGGTAAAATATTAACTCTGTTTTTTTCTGCTAATTGCATAACTACGGGCCCGGCCATTACCAAGGCCTCTTTATTAGCCAAGGCAATATCCTTACCCGCTTTAATCGCGCTGATCAAAGGGCCAAGTGCAGCTGAACCGCAAATTGCAAACATTATCTGCTGAATTTCTTTATCCCTAACCAGTTCATCTAAGCCATCTTCACCACAAAACACCTTTGTCAAAGAACCTATTGCGCTTTTTAGTTTCCAGGCTGCATATTTATCCCTCACACATACCAGGCGAGGACGAAACTCTTCTATTTGCTGTTTCAATTTAACAATATCCGAATCAACGCTTAAAGCCACAACCTTAAAACGCCTAGGGTTACCCCTTACAACTGCAAGCGTACTTTGGCCAATGGAGCCACTTGAACCCAAAACCGCAATCTTTTTCATTATTTTATAATCGAGCTAAGATAAAAATAAAATACTGGGGCGCTAAATAGAAGGCTGTCAATTTCATCCAATACTCCACCCATGCCAGGAAAAATATTCCCCGAATCCTTTACCTGACAATCACGTTTAAGCAAAGATTCTGAAAGATCCCCTAATTGCCCAAGTATCCCTAAGCTAAAGGCAATTATCAACAATTGCACATAGCTAAAAGGTAAAAAAGGCTTACTGACAAGTGCTCCTAAAACACTAAATACTAAACCACCAATTGCACCCTCCAGTGTTTTTTTAGGGCTGATCCTCGGAATTAAAAGGCGCCTTCCCCATTTGCTTCCCACTAAAAACGCTCCGATATCCCCTAGCTTAGTAATCAATAACAAAACCGCAAGATACCCTAATCCAGCCGGTAAGTATCTTATTTTTATAAGAAAACTAAAAAACCAAGAAACATAAAGTATACCAAAAAGAGTAGTCGAGATATCCACAATCACTCCATGGTTATCCCGGCGCTTAAATTGCATAAGTATGAGAAAAAACAATGCCAAAACTATAAAAAGCAGCTCCCAGTTTTTTGTCGGCTCAAACCTAAACATAATTGACAAAGGTATAATCGTGCCCATGCCAATTCCAAAATATTTGTAAATGTTTATCCCTTTTTTTTCAAGCATCACAAAATACTCATATAGCCCACCAATAATAAAAAGGGTAACTACCAAAGCGCACAACCTTTCAAAAAAAATCACGCCTGTTATAATGCTAATGAGTACCACAGAACTAATTATTCTCTTAATCAGCATCTATATCTATACCTCCAAACCTGCGCTTACGTTTTTGATACTCGCTAATTGCTTCCTTTAATTGCGTTATTCCAAAATCCGGCCAGTATTTATGAGAAAAGTATAATTCGGAATAAGAAAGTTGCCAAAGTAAAAAATTGCTAATGCGCATCTCGTTACTTGTGCGGATCAATAAATCAGGATCCGCGATATCGGCAGCATAAAAGTAACGGCTGAATTTTTTTTCATCCAAGCTCTCAGAATCTTCCCTTCCCCCCAATACATCTTTGGCAAATTTCTTAGCAGCATCCACAATCTCCTGCCTGCCTCCATAATTCAAAGCTAAAACAAACTTTAGGCCTGTATTATTCCTGGTCTTCTCCTGAGCTTTTTTGATCTTTGCCTGTAAATACTTAGGAATTGGCTTAGCTCTGCCAATAACTAAAAATCTTATATTATTTTTATACAGTTCATCAATCTCTTTACTCAGAAAATTATCCAAATAACGCATCAAAACAAAAACTTCACTTCTAGGCCTACTCCAGTTCTCTGTTGAAAAAGCAAAAAAAGTAACTGTTTCAATACCCAAGTTATAAGCACCCCGGATAATTTCTCTAACTCTCTCTACGCCTTCTTTATGGCCAGCAGTACGCGCAAGGCCTCTCTCTTTTGCCCAACGGCCGTTACCATCCATAATAAAAGCAACATGTTTAGGGGTTTTGGAATTATCCGGCATACTGTTACTGATGAAGTTGATAGTTTATATTGGGAAAGAGGTTATCTTTAGATTCAATATCAGAGAGCCAACGCTCATCAATATTATTGGATTTAACATCTTCATATATCCGGTTAAACCTTAAGAGATGATCTTTAGTGCGACGCACCGCATAACTGGTATGAGTTCCTGTACCCAAGATAAATGCCCAATCAGAACTCTGCGCCAGAAGTAGCTCACGCAAAGCTTGATTCAATGCCCTACTCTGCAGGCCACTACTATTAGGAAAACTCTTGACTAACTCACTCATACGTCCTGAAGCCATATGCAAGTGGCGATAAATCCAATCATTTGTGCCTTGCAACCACATCTCTGAATACCCCTTATACCCCCAACTGGAAAATGAAGGAGTAATCACCTGATTACGAGGATTCTGCTCCAAATATTCAGAGGGAGTAATCATGCGAATATCCTGCTGGTCGCAAGCAACCTTACGAAATAAGAAATCAAGCCACATCGGCCCTTCATACCACCAGTGCCCAAAAAGTTCAGCATCATAAGGAGAAACAATAATCGGAGCCTTACCCATAAGATTGTATAAATAATCCGCTTGTTTCTGGCGGTTAAACATAAAGTTACCCGCATGATCAGCAGCCTTCTGCCTTGCCCATTCTAAAATATAAGGCTCTTTATGATTATTTAGTCCGGTAATCCGGTAATATTTTATCCCTGTATTAATACGCACACCATCGGGATGAATATATGGTTTAATGTATTCAAACTCAAGATCAAATCCAACATCGCGGTAAAATTCCCGGTAATTATAATCTCCCGGGTAACCTTCAATAGATGACCAAACTTGTTTTGAAGATTCCAGGTCTCGGCCAAAGGCAGCTACCCCTGTGCCTTTGCAATAAACCGGAGCAAATACGCCATATTTAGGGCGAGGTGTCCCATGGAGGATACCATGAGAATCAGTAAAAAAATAACGGATCCCGGCATCTTTGAGTATTTCATCATGACCAGGACAAAAACCACATTCCGGCAACCAAATACCTCTGGGCCTCCTGCCAAAAGCGCTTTCATAATGCTCTGCTGCCACTTTTACCTGGGCACGCACAGAATCCCGGCAAACATCCATCAAGGGGAAAAACCCATGCGTTGCACCACAGGTGATTATTTCTAATTTGCCTAAATCCTGAAACTTTTTAAAAGCATAAACCAGGTTACAATTATATTTCTGGAAAATATCCCGGGCATGAGAAAATCTATTAAAATACATTTGTGCCAACCGGTTAAAATCCACCTGCCACCTGGTTCTTTCTATTTCTTTCCGGGATAACTCAATAAGGCTATTTATATGTTTTAAATAACGCTCTTGCAGAAGTGAATCGGCAAGCATGGAAATAAGTGTGGGGCTAAGCGTCATGGTAATACGGAAATCTATCCCATCATTTACCAAGCCTTCAAAAACAGAAATCAGCGGCACATAAGTTTCAGTAATCGCCTCGTATAACCAATCTTCCTCCAGAAAATTTTCATGTTCCGGATGGCGCACGAAAGGCAAATGCCCGTGTAAAACTAAACAAAGGTATCCTTTAGTCATGTCTCTTATTTGGTCTCTCGGACTACGGTTGGAGTAATTATACGCTCTTCTAACTTATCAGAAGAAGTTGCCTTAACCGGAATTACTTGTTTGCCATCGGGTAAATAATAACGTAAGGTGAATGTACCGTCTGGCCTTAATTTAATCGGTGCCCCTTGCACAGTTACCGAGGCATCCGGCTCGGTAACTCCATAGACTATTAATTCACAATCTAACTTTAACCAAAAACTTCTTTCTTTAATTTCTTTTTTTACCGGGCTAGAAGATATACCTGAACTAAACAGGCCCTGTTTAATACGCTCCTGCCAGGCGCCTCCAACCGGCGAACTCTTACCCAAACCAAAACCCATTCCATAAAGGCGAGCAAACATATCATCAGGAATCATCCACTCTTCGTCAGTAATCCATGACGGGCCATCCAGAGGAGTCTGCACGACATTAGAACGTATGATAGTAATAAATGAACCATCTGCCAATATTAGCCCAAGGTCTACACACCAAGAGCGGCCAGGGCCAGCGGTATTGATATACCAGCTATTGGCAAAATCATTAATCAAGATATCAAAGAAACTATTAGCATTGGAACCATTAAATATGATGTTAGTAACATCATAAACCCTTAAAGCTTTTCTAGCCCGGAAGAATTCATCACCTAAGCGGACCTTTAAATCTTCAATAGTGGCAACTTTTAACTCCCAATATGCATGCAGCCAATGAGGATCGCGCACCTGTAAAATAATTTTATCCACGCCATAAAAAGAAGGCAATTCCTGCGGCATAGGGCGCCTAAGGGAGGCATTCTCGGAATGAGAAAACTTTGTATTAGTTATAGCTGTCTCTTGGAAACTAAAAGTATCTTTTTGCGGATCCTTGCTTAAAACTTTAGCAGGCTTTGCTTTCTTCTGTAATTTTAATTTGGAACTTGTTTTAGAGACAGCTTTCTTTAATACTTCTTTGGATTTCTTCAACACTTTTTTCATTATCTGTGCCTCCTTACCTATTTAATTAAGGAAAGACTCCAATAAAAAAGGGGAACTCTCCCCTTATCACAGAACATTAAAAACTTATCAAGCCTACTTCTATTTCATTTTTTAAGCTTCTTTGCTTCAGCTTCCTTCAAACTTTCTTCTAAATTCTCTTTAGCTTTAATTATCTTTTGCAGGTCTTCTTTCAAGCTAGCATTGACCAATTGGGCCTGAACTAAGGATTTTTCTCTCGCCTCGAGTGAATCTTTTAAATCCTGTAACTCTTTTTCTTTTGCCTTAACCTTTTCCTCTAAAACTGATTTCTCTTGAGAGAACTTGTTCATTTTCTCTTCCAGAGCAAGGCGCCCAGCCATCTCTTTATCGCGGGCAGCCTTTTGACGCATAGAGCTATTACAGGAGCTAAGCGTACCAAAAAAGAATATGCATGATAATACTGCTAAAATTATTACTATACGATTCTTTAGAATATTATCTTCCTTTAAATCCATATTTATTATTTAAAGTTCTCTTCTTTTTGGATATCTTCTTTAGAATTTTCTTCAATAATCTTAGAATCAGAAAAAGCTGCAGAGCCACCTTTAACTTTTGTAACATTAGGTAATATAACTATCTCTACTCTGCGATTCTGCTTGCGTCCATCTTTAGTATCATTAGAAGCTACCGGACGGTATTCACCGTATCCGATCGCAGACAGCCGCTCAGGAGAAATACCTTGATCTGCAACTAAATAATGCAAAACACTTAAGGCCCTGGCAGTAGAAAGCTCCCAATTCGATTTCCAACCGCTCTGCTTAATCGGAACATTATCTGTGTGCCCTTCGATACCCACGCTAAATTGAGACATATTATCTTTTAATACCGAAGAAACTTTACTCAACAAAGGATAGGCTTCAGGTCTAATCTTAGACTTACCGGAATCAAATAAAAGGTCTCCCACGACGGTAATTACTAGCCCCTTCTCCATCATCTGGAGCTTTATTTGTTTGTCATTTATCTCTGACCCAAGCTTCTGCTCAAGCAAACCCTTTGAACGGGCAAGCTCATCTAATTGGGCATTTAGCTCATCAATTTTTTGAGCATCGGAACGCCTGCCTGACTGAAAAATAAAAGTACAGCCGGCTAAACTAAAAGTTACCAAAAAAATTAAAGCGACTTTAAGAAAGTAATTTTTCATCTGTTTTCTCCTTGGCCCTATGGCCTTCTTTATTATTTGAAATTTGAATATAACATACCCTGTATTTTTAGTCAAGCCTTTTATCCGCAACCAGTTAGATAAAAATAGTATCTTGCCTAGAGGATCCCACAGATACCATGGTAATTTTAACCTTAAGCAGCTCTTGCAGCTTTTGAAGATAATTCCTGGCATTAGGATGCAAATCTTTAAAAGAACGCGGCTTATCAAGTTGATCCGGCCAACCCGGCATCTCCTTATAAATTGGAACAACCTCGCTTAGAACTTCAAAATCACAAGGGAATTCCTTAATTATTTTACCCTTATATTTATAGGCAATACATATCTTTACCTTATCTAGCCCATCAAGCACATCCATCTTCATAATCGCTAGTTCCTTAATGCCGTTTAGCATCACCGATTCTTTGGCAATTACAACATCAAACCAACCACACCTGCGCGGCCTGCCGGTTGTAGAACCAAATTCATTTCCTTTGTCGCGCATAAATTTACCAAAACCTTCCGCAAACTCAGTAGGAAACGGGCCTTCTCCGACGCGTGTTGTATAAGCCTTACAAACACCCATAACTTTATTAATTTTTACCGGAGATATCCCCGCACCAATACAAGCTCCACCGCTAGTTGTCGAAGAAGAAGTAACAAAAGGATACGTCCCGAAATCAATATCTAAAAATGTGCCTTGAGCCCCTTCTAATAGAATATCGGCTTTTTCATCGCATGCCTTGTTCAATAATACAGAAGTATTACAGATATAGGATGCAAAAATCCTGCCATAATCCAGATACTGATTATAAATTTTTTGAAAACTAAAACCTGGATGCTGGTAAACTTTTTTAAAAATCTCATTTTTTTCTTTAAGATTGTCCTTTAACTTATCCTCAAAAACATGAGGATTCAATAAATCGATCATGCGGATACCGCACCTATTGATCTTGTCAGCGTAACAGGGCCCGATACCTCTACCGGTAGTGCCGATTTTGTTTTTTCTCTTTGTCTCACGCAGCTGATCTAAGTTTTTATGATACGGCATAATTACATGCGCTAGCGAAGAAACCTTAAAACGCTTGTTGAAGTCAATATTGTTTTTACGTAAACTATCCAGCTCCTGGAGAAGAACCTGAGGATCGATTACCACGCCGTTACCAATACAACAGATCTTACCAGAGTGCAATATCCCTGAGGGTATAAGATGGAATATATATTCTTTTTCCCCCACAACTACGGTATGGCCGGCGTTATTGCCGCCCTGATAACGCACAATATAATCTACCTTTTCAGAGAGAATATCAATAACCTTACCCTTACCTTCATCCCCCCACTGCATCCCCACTAAAACCACATTCATCCCTTACCTTCTTTCTTGTAGAATCTTGGGACCGTTTCTATTTTTTCTAAATTTAGAAAAAATAGAAACGGTCCCGTGTTTTCAGGTTTGTTTTCCCTCAAGGTGTCATGGTAAATATCTTGTGTGCAATATCCGGATATTTAGCAATAAAATTCAATTCATCATCTACCAGAGGTTTCTGATTGTGTACATTAGCATACCTGACCAGCTCTAATATACGGGTAGCCTCCTGATCATCTTTAAAAGCAACTTCTAACTTTTCATAGACATTACGGAAGCCTTTGATCCCGGAATATTCACCGGCAGTAATCTTTCTGCCTGTTTCAATAATTTCAGGTTCTCCTCTGCCCAACTCCTCATAATCATAAAGTTCATAATTACGCCGGTCCTTTAGCGCTCCATCGGCATGGATCCCGGATTCATGGGCAAAAGCATTAGCCCCGACACCTGGCTGATTTATAGGAATAGGGACACCAAAAGCATAAGAAGCATATTTACATATTTTCCATGCCATCTTTAAATTTACTTTTTCATCCAGACAATACCCCTGCATTCCTTGGCCGTATTTAATTGCCAAAATTACTGAAACTAAATCCGCGTTTCCCGCCCGCTCCCCCATACCGTTTACGCAGGTATTAATATAAGAATCTACCCCGGCATCACTTGCGGCCCTTGCTCCGGCGATAGAATTAGCAACTACAAGCCCCAAATCATTGTGGCAGTGCACTTCAATTGGTAATTTCACCGTCTCTGCTAACAATTTTATTCTTTCATAAATACTAAAAGGAGTATCGCATCCTAAAGTATCGCAGTAACGAATTCTTTTTGCACCCGCCTCCTTTGCTCTCAGGGCAAACTCAATTAAATATTCTAAATTCGTTCGCGATGCATCTTCAGCGTTTACCCCTACGGATTCTGCTCCTAATTTTATAGCTTCCCCCACCGCCTCTTTCATTTCATTAATTATCGATTCATGATCGAGCTTTCCTCTAAATTTATGAACAATCATTTGGTCGCTGGTTGAAATAGAGAGGTTGAGGTATTTCAAATCCGGCACCAGTTTAAAAGCGCTTTTTACATCGTCTTTTGTGGCGCGCAACCAACCGCTCAGTTTAATCCTTGAAAATCCGCCTAAATCAGCTAATTCAAGGTTAGCATTCAGATAATTTGTCTCATGGCGAGTAAGCGGGAATCCAAACTCTGACTGAAAAACACCCATCTGATCCAAATACCAATTAATCATGGTCTTCTGTAGCTTTGAAAGGCATATGCGAGAAGTTTGCACTCCGTCGCGATTAGTTACGTCTAACAAATAAATCACTGGTTTATATCCCATATTTTCACCTCTTCATTATTCTTTTAAGATCTTTTTTGGACGGCACACCCCGGGAAGAAAAAATTTCATGATTATCCAATAGATATACAGGTCCATACATAACTTTTATTTCTTTGTTTAAACTTATATTCTCTTTAAGCAGTTTTACCCCTTCAGGGCCCCGAGCGCAGTTTTTAATTTTTAGCGGATCGGCTCCGGCAATACAATCTTCCCAATAAGAATTATCAATATGTTTAGAACGGCAAATCAAATAATCCCAGAATCTTTGGGGAAAGTATTTTTGAACGCAGACCCCGCGCAAATCTTCTTCTACTTCAAGATTACCATTCTTAGCATCAAAACCTTCATTTTTCTCTGTGGTCAAAAAATGCAAGTTTGGCTTGAAATCTTTCATACCCAACAATACTTCATAAGTGCTTTTATCGAATAGGCTAATAAATAAATCAAAATTACCTTTTTTTTCTTTTCGATTTAGAAAATATGACAAGCCGCTTACCTGGGGTTTGAGTATATATTCATTATCTATTTGTAAAAAGTCATTCTTGATATCCGAAAACCCTTCTGTATTTTCAATTTCTTTGCCAAAAATATACACGGGTAACTCCTGAATCGATAACTCTTTAATTTTATTTTGCGCTTCAGGTACAGGATAATAAAGATAGCGGGTAATTATTCCTGGGATCTTTTTCTTCAAAGTGCTT
Source organism: Candidatus Omnitrophota bacterium (assembly GCA_028712255.1). Classification (NCBI taxonomy): domain Bacteria; kingdom Pseudomonadati; phylum Candidatus Omnitrophota; species Candidatus Omnitrophota bacterium. The sequence continues at coordinate 77,374 of JAQTQJ010000001.1, read as the reverse complement.
ATAACCGGTTCTGCGTTACATACAACACAATCTTTTACGTTAATTACCAATAGATTAACTTTGTTGGGAACCCTGAATGAACAACTGGCTTTTAAAGTCCCTGGGTTTTGGCAGCTTCCCACCAAAGCGTCCTTTTTACAATTACTATCAGAATAACAACGCGGCAAAATAGCGTTAATACCGGGATCATCGGCGATATCCTCCGACAAACACAGCTCATCGAGCTTGCAATCCGTAAGTAATCCATCTTTAACCTTTAAACTTAATTTCCCTAACTTACGCCCCTGCCAGGCTGGCCGCAAAACAAAAGTGGAATTGACCTTAGTCATTACCTCATCTTTTAAAGGACTCTGCCCGACAAAAACTATATCAATACCTTTAACTTCAGAAATTAATTCTAAATCTTTCTGTTCTCCCAAAGAACTCAAAAGAATGATTATTTGAACACCTTCTTTTTTGAGTCGATTAACTAACTCTCCGATATTTTTAGGCTCACTAATCTTTAATCCTTCTGTTTTTTGATGGGCAGACGGGCTGGTTAATCCGATAACAGCGATTTTAACCCCGTTAGACTCCTTAATTATATAGGGAGCGACTTTATCCGAATCTAAATTAGCGCTAAGATATGCAGGCTTTGATTTTTTGGCGTTTTGTAAGAAGAAATCCTTACCAAAATTAAACTCATCAGAACCGATAGCCACGGCATCATACTGCATAATTTCCATAGCTTTAAAATTAACTAAAGCCCGCTCCATATCCAATTGAGTACTCTGGGCATACTCATCCATCAGGCCACCCGAAGTAAAGTTACCACAATCTAAAAGTAAAAGCTGAGGATCTTTTCTCCTTAGTTTTTTAACTAAACTAGCCCGACGGCTAATGCCCCCATCCTGCTTAATGGGGCAACTGCACGGATAAAGCATGGCATGGGTTTGACCGGTATATAGAATAGTTACATCTTGAGCAAACAGAATGTCAGCCACCAAAACCAGAAAGCTAAAAACAAGTACTATAGTTCTACTGATTTTCATGTCCTAATAACTTTTACCGTTAAAATATTTTCTAATTGTTTTATCTTATCCTGAATTTCCGGACCAACCTGATTATCTACGCTCCATACGCTGATTGCTTTATCGCCAGGCTTATTGCGGCCCAAGGCCATAGCGGCAATATTTATGCTATTTTTACCCATAAGGGTTCCAAGGTTGCCGATTAAACCGGGTTTATCCAGGTTACGGATAAAGATCATCTCACCAACAGGGTATAGATCCAAATAATAATCATCGATCTTAACAATTCTAGGTTGCTTATTACCAGAAAGCGTTCCAAGAATCGACTTAGTTTCCTTATCCGTTTTAATCTCTAATTGAATAAGATTTACAAATTCACCTTCCTGCCCGGATTTAGACTCAAGTAGTTTTATCCCTCTTTCTTTCAGCAAAGATATACCATTAACAAAATTAACCGTTTCCTTTAATATAGGGGTAAGTATACCCTTAACTAAAGCCATAGTCACTGGGCTTAAATCATATTTAGTAATCTGGCCGCTATAGCTTATTACTAGCTCCAAAAATCTGCCTTCTACTAATTGCCCGGCAAACATTCCTAGCTTCTCTCCTAAATTAATATAAGGACTTAAGATTTTGCAAACTTCCGCGTCTAAACAAGGATAATTTGCGGCATTGCGGATTCCTTTTCCCAAGAGAGCATCACGTACAATTTCGGCAACCTCAATGGCTACATTTACCTGCGCTTCCTCAGTTGACGCCCCAAGATGCGGAGTAGTAATAACATTATCAAGTTTTAAGAGCCCACTATCTACAGCCAGTGGTTCATTCTCAAAGACATCCATTGCTGCTCCGGCCACTTTACTTTCTCCTACTGCCTTAGCTAAAGCCACTTCATCAATAATTCCACCACGCGCGCAGTTTATAATCCGCACGCCTTTTTTCATCATGCCAAATTCCTTATCTGAAATCATATGTTTTGTTTCTTCAGTCAAAGGGGTGTGCACAGTAATATAATCGGATTCCTGCAGCACCTCTTTTAGCTCTGCGATTTCAACACCAATACTCTCAGCTACTTTTACGGATAAAAAAGGATCAAATGCCAGGACTCTCATGCCGAATGATTTTGCCCTTTTGGCAACTTCTGAACCAATCCTACCGAATCCAACGATTCCTAAAACTTTATTATATAACTCAACCCCCATAAATTTTGAACGCTTCCATTCTCCTTTTTTCATTGAGGCGTTTGCCTGAGGGATATTCCTGGATAAAGCCAAGATCATGCTAAAAGTATGCTCAGCGGTAGAAATAGTATTTCCCGCCGGAGTATTCATGACGATAATTCCTTTTTGCGTAGCCGCCTCTAAATCCACGTTATCCAGCCCCACTCCGGCACGGCCGATAACCTTTAATTTTTTAGCTGCCGCAATTATCTCCTTAGTTACTTTAGTTGCGCTGCGTACTACTAAAGCATCATAGTCCTTAATTATTTCTTTTAAGCCATCAGGCTTAAGGTCTGTTTTTACGTCAACGGTTAACTCTTTTGACTCTTTAAATACTTTGAGTCCTTCCTCACTCAATGCGTCACTAACTAGAATTTTAATCATTTTTTTACTCCTTAATGAGCGCTTAACTTACGAACACGATAGTGTGAGTAAATTAATGCGCGAATTAATCCCGCCGAATATGCCAAAATTATCGAAGAGAATTTTGGCATATTTTATGAGGCGGGAAATTACCTATCTCTATCTTAAAAATACCTCTTGCGCTGCCCTTATTCCGGCACCTAAAGTAAATTTATACCCCATCTGAGTAAGCACCTTTTCCAAACAAGACAAACCGGTAATGATATCGCTTTCAGCAATATAGCCCATATGCGCAATACGGAAAACCTTGCCCTTTAATTCATCCTGGCCGCCGGCAATTGTAACCCCATAAGTATCACGCATAGTCTTAACTAACTTTTCACCATCAATACTACCAGGCACCTTTACTGCCGTAACAGCATCGCTAGATGCAGTCGGAGCAAATAATTCAAGGCCAATAGCCCTCATTGCGGCGCGCGTTGCATCGGCCATAGTTTTATGGCGCTTAAATATATACTCTAAACCATCATTCTGCATAATCTTTAAAGCTTCATTTAAAGCATCAATTAAAGTAATTGATGATGTAAACGGTGTATCGTTTTTATCATAAGCTTTCTTTGCCTTTCTTAGATCTAAATAATAACGGCCGCTTTTTGAAAACTCTACCAATTTCCATGCCTTAGGGCTAACTGAAATAAAACCTAATCCCGGAGGAAGCATCAATCCTTTTTGCGAACCGGCAACCACCACATCAACCCCCCAGGCATCTGTTTTTATATCAACAGCTCCTAAGCCGCTGATTGCATCTACGACTAAAACGGCGCTAGTGTCTTTGACTACTGCAGCAATCGCAGCAATATCATTATCTACTCCAGTTGAAGTTTCGCAAAGAGTAGTAAATACCACTTTTATCTGGGGATTGGATTTTAATCTTTTACCAATCTCCTGCGGGCTAACCGCTCTTCCCCATTCAACATCAATAACCTCAACATTGATCCCATAGGCTCGAGCAATCTCAGTCCATCTTTCTCCGAATTTTCCTCCTTGTACTACCAAAGCGGTATCACCGCATGAAAGTAAATTTATTACCCCCGCCTCCATCGCCCCGGTTCCTGAAGAAGATATAATAAAAACATCATTTTCCGTCTGAAATACCCATTTTAATCCAGTACTTGCCTCTTTCAAAATTGCCTGAAATTGCGGTGTACGATGATGAATAATCGGCCGAGCCATTGCCAGGCTTATTTGCGGTGGTAAAGGAGTAGGCCCTGGTGTTAATAAATATTCTTTTCTCATTTTTCTTTCCTCTCTTTCCTTCTTGGTTCCGGTAAGATTACTTCATCAACCAAACCATAATCTTTTGATTCCTGGGAAGACATAAAATAATCTCGATCTGTATCCTTCTGTATTTTTTCTAAAGACTGGCCGGTATGAAAGGCTAAAATTTCATTAATCCGATCACGCAATTTTAAAATCTCTTTAGCCTGAATCGATATATCAGCGGCGGCTCCCTGAACTCCTCCCCATGGCTGATGTATCATTACCCGGGAATTAGGAAGTACAAAACGTTTTCCTTTAGTACCTGCGCACAATAAAACCGCCCCCATACTTGCTGCCTGGCCCACACAATAAGTAGCTACATCACATTTTATAAATTGTATTGTATCGTAAATTGCAAGGCCGGCAGTAACTGAACCTCCAGGAGAATTAATATAAACATTTATATCCTTATCCTTATCTTCCATCTGCAAAAAAAGTAGCTGGGCAATCACCAGATTTGCTACATAATCATCAATGGGAGTGCCAATAAATAGAATACGGTCTTTTAAAAGACGCGAGTAAATATCATAAGCACGTTCAAAACCCCGCGGGGTCTGTTCAATTACCATAGGTACTAAAATTTGATTTTTTATACTCATCTTTTCTCCTCCTTTGAAAACTCTAAACCCCAAATAAGCCATAAGTCTTAAGTTATAAGCTTAAAGCTTATAACTTACAGCTAATCTTTAATTTGAGTTTAGTGTTTCGGATTTATTGTTTGATCTCATTTTAAGCTAACACCCAATCGGCTTCTCTTAATAAAAACTCCATAACTTTAGCAGGCATATGGTCATCTACAGGAATATTCTCTTTTTTTGCAATCTGGGATAAAACTAAATACACCTTAACCTGCTTCTTTGCCTCAGGCTCAATACCTTCCAATAGTAATTTATCCTGTTCGTCAATTTTATCTCGCGGTACCCCTTTCATCGCTAAATCAATCTTTGATTGCCGCAGCATATCCTGAGTCTGACGCGCAACTAATCCTTGCGGTAACTTAAATTCCAAACCCTTCATCAAATTATCAATTAATTCATTTTCGATACGCGTACGCTCCTGATTTTCTTTATTAATATAAATCTGCCTCTCCACTGCCTTCTCTAATTCCGCTAAATTAGGATAACCTAAAGAACGGCTAAATTTATCATCCAAAACTTCTGCTTTGCGCGACTCTTTAACAGAATCAATCTGCCTTTTTATTTCCTCGCTTGAAACCGTAATTGTTTTAAAGTTTATCTTCTGGTTCCTATAATTTTTAATCGTAATTTCTGGAGTTACCTCCACAACCGCCTTAAAAGAAAGGCTGCTGCGATCAAGTTTCACATCAGTTATCTGTGGGAGCTCAATTACATCAATATTCTCGGCAGAAATTGCCTGATTATAGACATCCGGAACCATTTCTTTCAAAACCTGCTCATGTACAACCGTCCCATAATGTTTCTCTAAAACATCTCTTGGCGCTTTCCCCGGGCGAAAACCCGGCACCTTTGCTTCTTTTGCAATCTGAGAAAATACTTCCTCAAATTTATTCTTTACCTGCTCCCCATTTACTTCTACATTAATCTGGCATTTTACATCATCTAGTTTCTTAACTTCAATTTTCATTTGTTCTCCCTTTTGTATCAATTTTTACATCAAACACATAATTTGTCATTCCGCCCTCGATTAAACCATTCGAGGGTAAACTCCAGCGGGAATCTATTACACTACTCAGAATCATAATGGATCCCCGATTAAAACGTTCGAGGATGATTTCGCCTCGCCAAAATGCAGGCGAAATCACATATGAAACTTCTCACCTAAATAAACCTGGCGCGCCTGAGGATGATTAATCAGTTCATGCGCCGTGCCTGTTATAAGAATTGAGCCGTCTGAGATCAAATATGCCCGGTCCGTTATGGCTAAAGTTTCACGTACATTATGATCAGTTAATAAAATCCCCAAACCTTTTGCTTTTAATTCTTTGATAATTTCCTGTGCTTCATTAACCACTATCGGATCAATTCCGGAAAATGGCTCATCCAAAAGTATAAAAGAAGGATTAGTTACCAGCGCTCTGGTAATTTCAAGGCGCCTTCTTTCTCCGCCACTTAAGGTATATGCCTTATTTTTTGCTAAATGCGCAATATTTAATTCCTCTAAGAGAGAAACCAACCTACGTTTCCTCTGCGCTTTAGTTAAAGGCAAAGTTTCTAGTATCGCGTTTATATTATCTTGGACTGAAAGTTTACGAAAGATTGAAGCCTCCTGAGAAAGATACCCAATGCCAAAACGCGCCCGCTCATGAATTGGCAGGTTAGTAATATCATGATTATCGAAAACAATCGTGCCGCGATTTGGAGGGACTATCCCTACAATCATATAAAAAGTCGTAGTCTTGCCGGCTCCATTTGGGCCCAAGAGGCCAACGATCTCCCCACGCTTGACCGTTATATCAACCCCCTTTACAACTGCTCTACCATCATAGGATTTGGCTAATCCTTTAGTTTCCAAAAGCCGCACTCATACCCTCCGTTTGATAGATAATTATCTGTGGCCTTCCGGTTAGCGTTATCTTTTTATCTAGCGCAGTATAAATTGCCTCTTGGCTATAAGAAATATTTTCACCGCGCAAAATACGCACATTCCCTAAAGCAAGAATCTTGTTAATAGAGCTAGACATTGCAATCGAGCTCTGATCCTTTTTACCGTCATCCTGTTTAGGGGTAAAATAAACTTTCAGCTTATCGCTAAAAATTGTTAAATCCGATTTTACCACTTTAACATTATTATTGAATACGGCAATGTTTTTATCATAATTGATATCCAGAGGACCATCACAGGTGATTACAATTTTTTCTTTCTTGTTGGTTTGTTTATCCAAAGGCTGAATATCCAAACGTACATTTTTTTCCAGCATAACCTGCTTTAAAGCGGTTTGGCCCAGCGCTCCTTCTCCGGAAAGATTCATATCCGAACGCGCCAGATTAACTTTATCCAGGGTTTTAAGCATCTGCTGCTTACGATCCCAATCAAGAGAATCCGTAGTGAGCTTTGCTCCGCCAGATGTAGTAATTACCACATTCTTTTCCAGATGCACTACTCCGCTACCCTTGTTAAAATCCCCCTTATCGGCAGTCAAATTTATGTTATCATTATTTTCCCCATAATGATTACCGACTACCTCTTTAAGCTTAACTACATCATTATAAATATCGGCTGATTTTCCTGCTAAATCCCAAGCTTTCTTCCCTTTGTCACCAGAACCAGAAAGTGTAAAATCTCCAATCTGCTGAGGAGATCCATTGGTAGGTTTAGGCGAAGTAACGGTATTTGTTTCTTCAGCTTCTTCTGCTATGAGGCTAGTACAAACAAGAAATAAAAATATAAAAACTAAAACTATCCTTTTAAGCCCCATAAAATCCTAAAATATCTCTCCATTTACCTTGTGATTTAAGAATCAATTCTGCCACTTCCCTAACTGCACCGCGGCCGCCCAAACGATTACTCACATAAAGAGCTGCCTCTTTTATTTCGCCAGAAGCATTGGCAACTGCAACAGGCAAACCAACCTTACGCATAAGCGACAAATCTACCAGATCATCCCCCATAAAACAAATTTCATCTAAAGTTACATTGTATTTCTTTAAAATTTTTTCTATTACAGCTGTCTTGGGAAAAATATCGGCAAAAACTTCCGCGACATGCATATCTTTTGCCCGCGGCAAGATACTTTTGGAGCTTTTTGCTGTAATAAGAATAGTCTTAATCCCGCATTTATGCAATACAAAAACACCTAAACCATCATGCACATCAAAAAACTTGGAATCACGGCCGCGGGAATCATAAATTATCCTGCCGTCAGTTAAAACTCCGTCTACATCCAGTAATAATAACTTAATTCTTTTAAAATACGCTTTTAATTCTTCTTCGCTAAGCTGAGCCATCTAAACTAATCCTGCTTTAAGTAAATCTTGCACATCCAATAATCCAAGCGGCCGCATAAACTTATCCACTACCGGAACTTCATCAATTTTCTTAGCCTGCAATATACGCATTGCCTCGGCAGCCAACATATCTTTTTTTACTACCGTAGGATTTTTAGTCATTACATCCCGGATCTGGCGATTCGGTAAATTCTGATCGCTCTCTAAGTGCCGTCTTAAGTCTCCATCGGTAAAAATCCCTTTTAGCTTTCCATGCTTATCGACAACAATCGCCGAACCGGCGCGGGCACGTGTTATAGCAAATAAGACCTGTGAAACTTTTTTATCCTCCTGGACAATTGCATTTGCTTGCCCCCGGCGCATAATATCTTCTACGGTTAAAAACAGCCGCCTGCCTAAAGCTCCTCCGGGATGAAAAAATGCAAAATCCTTTTCTTTAAAACTCTTTTTCTCCAATAAACATACCGCTAAAGCATCAGCCATAGCAAGGCTTGCGGTAGTTGAAGCAGTAGGAGCCAGGCCTAATGGACAGGCTTCCTTTCTAACCGAAACATCCAAAATTACATCACTGTATCTGGCAAGAATTGATTTTGGATTACCGGTAAGAGAAATTATCGGAGAGCCTATTTTTTTAAGTATAGGCAAAAGCTGTTTCATTTCCTCAGTCGAACCGCTATTAGAAAGAATAATTACGACATCATCTCCAGTAACTTTACCCAAATCTCCATGAATTGCCTCTGCGGTATGTAAAAATAAACTTGGGGTCCCAGTAGAAGCTAAAGTAGCCGAAAATTTTTGTGCGATTATTCCGGTCTTCCCCATTCCACTGACAACAACCCTACCCTTACATTTAAGAATTAATTCTATGGCTTTAATAAAATCTTTATCCAGGCGGCCCTGGAGTGACTTTATTGCCTGCGCCTCAATCTCCAAAACTTCTCTTGCCCGTTTAATTAAATTCATCTTCATAAGGCCTGCCTAATCTTTTTTATCTGTTTTAAAAGATCTTCCAACTCCTTAAAATTAATCATGTTGGCCCCATCGCAAGGCGCATTTTTTGGGTCACTGTGTACCTCTAAAAATAAACCATCGCAACCAAAGGCTACTGCCGCTCGGGATAACCCTGCAACAAACTCGCTTTGGCCTCCGGAACAAGTGCCTTTACCTCCGGGAAGTTGCACACTATGCGTAGCATCATAAATTACAGGGTACCCAAAATCACGCATAATTTTTAAACTACGTAAATCAGTAACCAGGTTATTGTACCCAAAACTAGCCCCTCTTTCCGTAATCAAAATTTGTTTATTGCCCGTTGATTCGACCTTCTCAATTATTGGCAAGATATCCCAAGGAGCAAGAAACTGTCCCTTTTTAATATTCACCACCTTACCAGTAGCCGCAGCTGCCAACACAATATCCGTCTGACGACACAAAAATGCCGGAATTTGAATAATATCCAATACTTCAGCTGCTAGAGCCATATCTTTTACACAATGCACATCACTGAGAATAGGAACCTTAAGCTGATCTTTTACTTTTTTCAAAATCAACAGGCCTTTTTTTAAACCCGGACCACGATAAGAACTAATAGAAAGCCGATTAGCTTTATCAAAACTGGATTTAAATATAAATGGTATACCTTGGCCTTGCGCGATATCCTTAATTTTCCTGGCGGCGCAAAGAGCAGAACTCTCCGATTCGATTACACAAGGGCCGGCAATAAGCACAAGTGGAAATTTATCCCCAAATTTTATATTTTTTACATTAACTTGATGCATTAGCTTATCCCCTTTTGCAATCGCTCTTTTACTCTTTCTAAGTCTTCAGGAGTATCCACTCCGATAGTGTCATATGGAGTCTCAATTACTTTAATCTTAAACCCGGCTGACAAAACACGCAGCTGTTCTAATTTCTCCGTTTTCTCAAGGTTAGAGGCAGGAAGATTCTTATAAGTAAAAAGGAAATCTTTGGTATACCCATAAAGACCTATATGTTTATAATAATTCACTTGCTCGATTTCAGCATTCGCAGCTAAAAATGGAATTGGTGCGCGGGAAAAATACAGAGCAAAACTATTTTTATCTACCACTACCTTTACCACATTAGGATCGGTAATTTGCCGAACATCTTCGATCTTTTTCATCAGTGTTGCCATGTTGAGAATCCTGTCTTCTAATAATGCCCTGGCAACACTATCAATCATCATCGGGTGAATCAAAGGCTCATCTCCCTGAATATTAATAATGACCTTTACCTCCAGAGGATTGACAATCTCGCTAATTCTATCTGTACCGCAGGTATGCTGCTTGGAGGTCATTACAGCTTTTGCTCCGAATTTTTTAGCAGCCTTGAGGATAATCTCATTATCACAGGCAATAATCAAATCATCCAGCATGCGTGATTGTTTAGCACGCTCCCAAACATGCTGCAACATTGGTTTACCCATGATATCAGCAAGCATTTTAGCCGCAAATCTTGTAGATGAATACCTAGCTGGTATAACTCCGATTACATCCATTTTATTTTATTCTTTCTAAAAGTTCTGCCTGATTTGTAACTGCTGTTCCCAGTTTACCAACTACAATACCTGCGGAAAAATTCGCTATATGCGCTGCCTCTAATTTTGAAGCACCGGCACAAAGGGCTAGCGTAAAAATACTAATTACCGTATCCCCTGCCCCCGATACATCAAAAACTTCCTGGGCTTGCGTCGGTATATGCGTAAGATAGCCATCTTTTTCTAGCAATTTCATACCCTGTTCGCCTAAAGTAATAAGAATAGAATCCAAATTTAAATATTCCAAGATCTCCCGTGCCGCTATATCCACATCCTTATCCGTGAATAATTTATCGGTATTTATTCTAAAGCGGTTAGCCGTGTCTTGTATCTTAAGATTCCTAATGGCATTCTCCAGTTCCTTACGATTAGGAGTAATCGCAGTAACTCCATGATAATACCGAAAGTTTTCTTCTTTAGGATCTACGGTAATAATCTTTTTATTGATCTTGGCCAGAGAAATGAGTTCCTTAAGCAGCGCCACGTTAATTACGCCTTTACCATAATCTTCAATAATAATTGCATCGAAAGACTTGATATTTTTCTCAATATATTTTAAAATTTTTGCATTTAATTCTTCAGCAAGAGCATGCGTATGCTCCCAATCAACCCTAACCACCTGCTGATGGCCAGCCAAGATCCGGGTTTTCACAGTTGTGTGCCTGTTATTCTCAACAAAAATCCCTTGGGAGCTAATTTTTCTTTTTTTTAACTCATTAAGTAAAATTTTAGCGTTGGCATCATCACCCGTAACTCCAAGTAAGGAAACTCTTGCTCCGAATGAACTAATATTATTAGCCACATTGGCGGTCCCACCCGGCACAAAGGTACGCTTATTTGCCCAAACAACCGGAACAGGCGCTTCAGGAGAAATCCTATCAACGCTACCCCAAATATATTCATCAAGAATCAGGTCACCAACTACCAAAATTTTTGCTTTATTGAATCTACGGATTATATTCTTTAGATTTTTCATATCTTCTCAATTACACTTTGGGCTAACATGGGCAACATTATTTCATGGTGGCCGATAATGTAATAGCCTCGACCGCCTGATAAAGTCGGCCGGGAAACTACATTTTGAGACGGACGGTAATGATGGATCATGTCGAAATTTGCCGTGGTAAAATCTTTAACCTTATTCCCCAGATTACGGGTAAGATTCAATGCTTTTAAAAATACTTCAGGTAGCATAACAGCCGAACCGAAATTCAAAACTACTCCCCCTTTATTTAGAGAAGCAATATTATTTACGAGAATATGGAAATCACGCAAAGAACCAGTAGCTGTAGAAGCAGCGTCAAATGAAGGGTGCTGATGAATTATGTCTGTACCGATCCCGACAAAAACACAAACCGGTACCTTATATTTATACGCATTATAAAGCAGGCTTAAATCTCTATTGGTTAAATCTGTTGTGGCAATCGCATTAGCCACGGCATATCCTAACCCAAAACCTTTCTTTACCCCTTCCGAGGCTGCGCAGTTTAAAAAGTCCGCAGTCTCCTTACCCATACCAAACCTTCCGGTTTTAAGATTTTCAGCGACATCTTCAGAGGTCTTCCCCTGAAAAGCAATCTCAAAATCATGGATAATCCCTGCACCATTTAAACATATACAGGTAATTACTTTTTTCTTGATCAGCTCAATTAATACCGGATTAAGCCCGCACTTAATCACATGGGCTCCGGCCATAAAGATTACCCCTTTATTCTTCTTACGGGCAGCCACAATATCAGTTGAAACCGCGCATAAATCTTTTGCTTTTAAGATATTAGGCAAAGAGCCCAGGAAATCACTAAAGCTCTTACCTTTGGCAGGCTTAAGCGCAAAATCCGCCTTATTCACCTTGCTTAGGCGGTTCTTGACCGAATATGTTTTAACCTTCTTTAGATTAATCATAGAGAAATGATTTTATCATAATTTAGCGCTAAATCAAATAGATATTTATGATGCTTACGCGGGTCCTGTCGAGCCTTGGTTTCTGGCCGCACCGCTCGATTTTCCCCAGCGTGGAAAATCTTCGCTTCGGCAAAAATTCTCGCTCTGCCGGGACATTTATTGCGGGCAACCGTGCCCGCTCGAATTTTTGAGATGCTGCCAGAAACCAAGGCTCGCCATCCGTTAGAATAAAAAACATTCCTATTTATTCCATCTTCTCATCTGTTTCACAATATCAAAAATATACCAACTTTTTTCCTTGGTATAATCATTTTTTAAGAGTATAATTAAGGAATGAAAATAAAACCACCGAAACCAATAATTTTTATTATTCTAGTAATCATTTGGATTGTAATTACAATTATCCCCATGTACTCCTCGTTGAGGTTGTTTTTATTAGCATCTGTATTTACGTCTTCTACCATAGTAGTAATTTGGGGGTTATTAGGATTCTTTAATTGGATAATTGACGGATTTGAGATTTATGGAAAAGGTATAATTAGCTTGAGTGAAACAATAACAAAAATACTTAATTATCTCCATACACATCCAAACAATACTCAAATTACTATAGAAAGAGATAACGCCCTTAAAGAAATTAATGAACTCAATAAAAAGATTTCAGGGTTAGAAAACATAATTAAAGATAACGATACCGAAGTAAAAACTATGCGCTCCCATTTTAAATTTCTATTATTTTTTATACCAGTAGCTCTTGGTATTATCGCTATACTAATAGGGATAGCGGGTCTTCAAAAACACACACCATAAAGTATTCTATCTTTTATCCCTAAGTGATCCTTCTTGACACTTTCAAAAGCTTATTTGAAATCCTACTTTGGAGCACGAAAACCTTCTATTACTTTTTCTTTTAGACTAGGCGGTTCCATTAGTTGACGGATCACTCCAAAAATATCCTTTATTGCTGCATCATGCTTTCCAATTCTTTGCTCCAACTCTTCTAATTTATGTATTAATTCCTTATGCGAAGATAGAATCTGACGTAGTTTCACAAATGCCCGCATAATGGCGATATTGACATGTATAGCCTTTTTACTACGTAAAACGCTTGAGAGCATTGCCACTCCTTGTTCAGTAAAAGCATAAACATTAGGAGCATGTTTTAGTTTAGAACTTATCACAAATTGTGATAAGTTCATAATTTCTTCCCGCTTCAATAAAAACATAAAATCTTCAGGGAATCTTTCAATATTACGCCTAACTGCCTGCGTCAATGCGCTAGTACTAACTCCGTAAAGCTGAGCAAGATGATTACTCAACATAACTTTGTGTCCACGTATCAAGAATATCTTTTGCTCAATTACTTCATCCGGAATAATAATTTTCATCTTTTACCTCCTGTTGCAATAGACGTAGGAGGTAACAAGATCTAACAATAATTTTACTAAAAATAGAACCGTCCCCTTTTATTTCTTTCGTTTTTAATCTTATTTTTCCCTTAATATCCTTGCCGACCAGAGGATAAAACGGATAAGAGCAACAACAGGATAACCAAATACAGCTATATTTAAACCCAAAGACATCATTCTTATATATGGGGTATAACCTATCAAGGAATATTTCATATTTTTTATAACTTTAAATTTAGCCTCCCAATGTCCCCTCAAATAAATGTCATTTAAGTGCCTACTTATAAAATACACAATCAGTCCCAAGACTACGATTCCCAATAGAATCAAACCCTCTCTAGCTATGATTTTCTTAACGTTCATATTCGCCCCCACTAAAACCCTATAAACTTCTCCACCCATGAAACAACTACTAGCTAAAAAACAAGGCGCTGTTGGTAACTACCTATTTAAAATCGATTCAGCGGCACAGACTACATCATCAACGCTGATTGCCTTAAGGCAGGTGAATTCTTTTTTACAATTATGCGCCAGGCACTGAATACAGCCTACATCCTTGTGCAGATATTTCCCATGTTTGCCCAAAGGCCCCCAGCGCCGCGGGCTAAGGCCTGCTTGATTACGGCCAAAAATTGAGATAACCGGCGTGCCTAAGGCGCAAGCGATATGCACCGGACCGGAATCATTAGAAATAAATAGGGTGCACCTTTTAAGGATGCTGGCTAACTGGCTTATTGAAGTCCTCCCTGCCAGATTTACCACCTTATCTTTAATTTCATGGGCAATCTTATCTGCTAAATACATTTCTTTTGGCCCGGCTAGAATCAGAATTTTAAAATCATATCGTTTAGATAGCTTTTCGGCAACTTGCGCAAAACGCTCATGTGGCCAAATCTTTGAAGGGCAGCTTGCTCCAGGATTAATCGCTAATATTTTATCTGTCTTACTAATACCTTCTTTTCTAAACAGCTCCTCGACATATTGCTCTGATTCCTTTTTAATGGGCATAAATAAATCTTCTGGATTACCGGCTATACCTAATTCAGAAATTAAATCCAAATTATATTCTGCCTCATGCCGCAAACCCTCCTGCTTTGTATGAATTTTGCGCAGATTAAGCAAAAAACCAAGTTTACAATCATAACCCAGTCGATGCGGAATTCCGGCTAAAAAAGTTATTAAATGTAGCCGGTTTGTCGGATGTAAAATAATTGCCAAATCAAATTTTTTCTTCTTAAGCCTATTAGAAAATTTAAAAGAACGCCACCAACTCTTATGTTTTTGGTCTTTATCATAAATAATAACCTCATCCAGATAAGGGTTACCTTCTATAATATCCAAAGCATAAGGGGCAACCATCATAGAAATATATGCCTGTGGAAATTTTTTCCTCAAAGCATAGATTACCGGCGTAGATAAAAGCACGTCCCCGATACGATCAGTGCGTGCAATAAGAATCCTGCGGTATTGTTTACTTTTTTCCTTTAATCTTTTAGTTGCAAAGATTGCTTCCCGCCACTGAACCGTTGGCGGGCAGGCGTCGTCCGCCACTGAACCAATGGCGGACTCCTCGCAATGACACAATAAGGATTTAATCTGCTTTAACACATCTAGCGGCTTTATACAACTCAAACAAGCCAGTGTACCAAAATGGCATTGCGCTTTTTCACAGGGACGACAGAAGATATCCTTCTTTATAACTATGCTCTTCTGCGACCAAGGCCCATATTTCTTTTCATCCGTCGGCCCAAAGATAGCAGCAACAGGAACATTCAAATAACTTGCCAAATGCATCACTGCGCTATCATTGGTAATTAAAAGCTGGGATTTTTTTAACAAAGCGCCAAGTTGCCCTAGCGTTGTCCTTGCACAAAGGTTAAAAATTCCAGGAGAAGAATTTTGTTGCACATATGAACATATAGATTGATCGCCTTTGTCTCCAACTAAAACTATATCCTTGCCCTCTTTTTTAAGCTGGTTACAAAGTTGGCTAAAATTATGCTTATCCCAGCATTTAACCTGGCTTCTAGAACCAGGCGCAACTACAATCAATTTTTCACTTTTAGCTAGTCCCTGCCCATTAAAGATATTATCGACATAATCAAAATCTCCAGGAGTAATAACCAATGATTGGTAATCTTTATTCTTATAAGAATAATCGGTAAAACCCGCCCAAAAAAGATGCCTGTCCTTCATATGTTTAATCCTAGAAGGAATTATACGTAAAGGCGTACTCTTTTTTTTAGCAGGTAGAAAAACTCCAAAAAAACTATTACGCATATCGATAACTAAATCAAATTTCTCCTTGCTTAAAGAAATAAATAACTTAATCTTATCGATTAATTTGGCATGTTTATCAAAAATAACAACATTCTCAATTACAGGATTATTAATAAAGATCTCTTTAGGGCGCTCAGGTACAAGGCAGGTAATCCTAGACTGCGGATACTCCTGGCGCAAGGCGTCTAAAACCGGCAGGGTCAAAACACAATCTCCAATATTACTTAAAGTTATAAAAAGTATTTTCATAGCTTTCTTATTTTCTTAACTTCTGCCAAAACATCACTGGGAGTGACCGCCTTCATACAACGCCTGTCCTGACAATTTAGCTTATAACACGGTATAGGACAACCTGCATCCTTTTGCAGTATAACGACATTATTAGCAGGATACGGCCCAGTAACTTCTTTGGATGTTGGCCCAAAAATTGCAATTATATTTTTGCACCCTACGGCATTGGCAATATGCATTGGACCAGTATCGGCAGTAATGAACAAATCTGCCCTTTTTGCCAGTACGCCGAGCTGCTTGATATTGAAAGCCCCACAAACAATTAATGGGAGTTCCTTCATTCTTTCTTTAATTTGAAGTGCTAACTTTGAATCAGCAGCGCTACCGGTGATTATTACTCTTAAACCCAATTCATTGATTAATTTATCGGCTAGCTGCGCCCAATAATCGACGGGCCAGCGCTTAGGCAGCCAGTTGCCTCCGGGGTTTATTGCTACTAAAAAATCACTTTTACCAATAGAATTTTTATTTAAAAAATTCTCAACATACTCCTCATCTAAAGATGTAAAGAAGAAATCCAGGTATCTGTCTTCAATCCGCAGGCCCGCTTTTTCAATCACATCCAGATAATAATCTATGCGGTGCAGTGAATCTCTTTTGGGTGGAATGATTTTTTTAGTCAGAAGAAAAGAACGCTTCTTCGTATAATGCCCAATCCTCTCAGGAATTCCGGCAAGCCGGCAAATAAGGGCGCGCGTAAATGATCGATGCAATAAAAATACAGTATCAAATTTTTTGCTTTTAAGCAGGCTAATAAAACTAAGCTTAGAAATCACCCCTTTATGCCTATCCCTCTCATCAAAAATGATTACCTCATCTAAATAAGGATTATCTTTTAGTATCTGATAACAACGGCTGGGGATTATACAGGCAAGGTAGGCTTGCGGATAGTTCCTGCGAATATTCCTGATCGCGGCACTGGAAAACAAAACATCTCCAAGCCAATTAACATTAAAAATTAGGATACGTTTTTCAGAATGCTTTTTATTCATCTAGTATTATGGTTACGAAATGAATTATAATAACCGCTGGTTTTTACCCAAAAATCAAAAAGATTATCCGTTTCAGAAATACGTACTCTTTTAATTAAATACACATCCTGATTAGAAAACCTCTTACCAAGGCCAGTAGCAACCGCCAATTTATATCCTGCCTGAGCGACTAAATCTCTTACATGCGCGTCAAATCTACCCGCCGGATAACAGAAAGTATTAATCGGAACGCCTAACTTTTCCTCAAGTGTTTTTTTAGACTCAAATATCTGCCTTCTCAATTCTTCCTCAGATTTAACTTCGGGCAAATATGCATGGTCTAAAGTATGGCTACCAAAAGTAATCAAACCGGATGCTTGCATTTCCTTAATCTGATCCCAACTTAAAATATCCTTACCAGGGCCCACCTTAATTCGATTAACAATAACAAATATTGTCGCCGGAATCTTAAGTTTTTTTAAAACCGGATAGGCGTAGATGTAATTATCCTCGTAACCATCATCAAAAGTTATGGCAATGGTTTTAGCAGGAACTTTCCCGTGTTCCTTAATCATCCTGCCTGCATCCTCCAATGAAACCACATTGTAATGATGGCTTTTTAAAAATTCCATTTGGCGTTTAAATAAAGTATCGGAGACCTGGAGGCGATTCTCCACTCTAGCCTCCGGAGTAACCGAATGATACATCACGATCGGCAATATATACTGGCCACGCAGCCAGATAAGAAAGGCTACGGTAATTGCCAAGAAAAAAACAACAATTAATTTTTTTATTTTAGACATTGATTATAGACCCTTAGCGTATTATCAACCATTTTTTCTTTAGAAAAATTGTCGATAATAAATTTACGCGCGTTTACTCCTAAAGAACGGCGTAAATTACTATCAGCAAGCAATCTTATGATTGCCGCAGTTAAACCTTCAACATCAGCCGGCTCAATTAATAAGCCATTAACTGCGTCCTGAATTAAAGTTTTAATCCCTCCGACCTTCGAGCCTATCACAGCAAGCCCCTGAGCCATCGCCTCCATAAGTGCTAAGCCCAATCCCTCCTGTAATGAAGGCATAACAAAAATATCCATTGCCCCAAGTAACTCCTGGCTTACCCTGGCTTCAGGAATAAACAAAATATTGTTCTTAATATCCAGGGCCTCCACCTCTTTAATTAATATTTCTTTCATCTTGCCTTCACCGATAATCAACAACTTAACAGAGGCAAAACTCATCATAACTTTTTTCATCGCCCGAATAAGGTAGACATGGCCTTTGACATCGGATAAGCGGGCAATAATACCAACCAAAGGCTCCTGGCCTATACTTAAATCTTTACGCACCTTCTTTCTTGCTGAAAAATCTCCAAAATTATTAGTATCAATACCATTATTTATTACGCTTATCTTTTTTTCATCTAGTTTAAGATCGGCTATTAAATGCTCTTTGACCTCCTGGCTTATAGCAATCACACCTTCACCCCAGCAGGGAAACAACAGCCGCGATAGCTTGGGTTTAAAAAATCCATGGCAGGTAAAGACATGCGGGATACCCAAAGCGCGGCTTAATAAATTTCCTAAAACCTGAGTAGTGCGGCTATTAGAATGTATCAAATCAATTTTTAATCTCTTGGCCTCTTTTCTTAATTTAAAGAAACTAAAAATGATCTTAGGGCTAAGCTCATTTTTCGTCCTTAGGGAAACTTTTATATGAACTATACCTGAAGCAACAAATTTCTCAACTAATTGGCCACCGCTTGAGGCCACATAAACATTAAAGCCATTTTGTTTTAATTCGCTAGCTAAAGTAAACAAATAGCTAGATACCCCTCCTACGTTAAGATGGTTAGCGATGAAAAGTATGTTCACCTCGCACCTTCTCCTTTACTAATTCTTTGAAACCCTCTACCTTTTAAAACTGAATATCTGAAGGTACAGAGTTTATTTTAATAACTTCTCCACTGCTTCCAATACTTCATCAGGACTGATTGCAATCATACAACGCTTAGAGCGGCATTTAGTTTTGTAACAGGGACTGCAATTTAAGCCTTTGTTAATCACAGTATAATCTTTACCAGGCGGCAGATGCCGGTGATGGTCAGTTGGCCCGAATAAAGCAATAAATGCAGTGCCAACTGCAGAAGCAATGTGCAAAGGAAAAGAATCTACAGATATAAATACCTGGCACTTCTTAATCAAGGCCGCCAACTCATTTATAGTAGTTTTACCGCAGGCATTAATAATCTTGGTATTCTTCAAAGAACTAAAAAGCATATTCGCAAAAGGCAAATCATCTTGAGTACCAGTAACAATTACCCGAATATCTTTTAATTCCAGTTCTTCACACAAACGAATCAAATGCTCCAGCGGCCAACGTTTGGTGATCCATCTTCTGGATGCGCTAAGATTAATTCCTACAATCTTCTGAGCCTGGCTCAACCATTGAGCATTCAAAAGTTCATCTACTGCTTTTACGTCTTCGCCAGAAGGCCAAATTTCCAGGCGGTTATCCAAAAGGTCAATCCCGAGCATCTTTAAGATTCGAAACTGATGAGTTACCGGGTCAATTGGAGACTTCTGGTTTTCAACAGTATGATTAAGTAAAAAAGCAAACTTCTTATTACTATAACCATAACGATTAATACAACCGCTTAAATAAGCCAACAGGTGGCTTCTACGGCTATTCTGCAAATCAATAACGATATCAAAATTCTTATTTCTTAAAATTTTCCCAACTCCCAATAAACCAGTTACACCTTTATCCTTATTTTTCAAATCGCAAACCAATAACTCATCAATATAAGGGCTTCTCAAAAGAATATCCTTGGATCCTTCGGAAGTCAAAAAACTTATTTTAAAATTTTCTTTATTGAATTTCTCCCGGATTGCCCTTAATGCCGCCGTAGTCAGAATTATATCCCCTAAAGAACTAAATTTGATAATCAGTATTTTAAAATTACTTATTGCGTCGCGATAAACATCCAGCGTATTCTTAACCATCAATTCTACGTTATATTTCTCTTTAACTTTTAAGTAAGCATTCTCTGCCAGCTGAACAGCTAATTCCACATCCTTAAAAATACGCATTACAGCATCTGCCATGCTTTTAGAATCTGCCGGAGGTACTAAGAGGCCGTTTTTGCCGTCTTCAATAATATCGACTACACCACCGACTTTAGTAGCAACTACCGGAACCCCGGCAGCCATCGCCTCAACAACCACTCTTCCAAAAGCCTCATGAGTTGTTGTGGCTAAAACCACCAAATCTAAATGGGCGAGTATTCCGGGAATATCCCGTTGCGTACCCAGAAATTCCGTGCAATGCCAAAGCCCTAAGCGTCGCACCAAAACCTGAACCTCTTCTTTATACGCCTCCTTGGATGCAGGAGCATCACCTACAATCCAAATCTTGAGCCGCGGTAAAAACCTAGAAATTCGCGCCATAGCCTTAATAAAATGCAGATGCCCTTTTAAAGGAGTAATCCTGCCAATTATTGCGACATTAAAATCTTCTTTCCTTTTTGCTTTAGGATCAAGATATTTGAATCTTTCCAAATCCACACTGCGCGGCACAAGCCTAATGCGCTCATGCGGCACAGAGAAATCTTCAATCATATGCCTGGCAATCACATTACTTAAAACAATCACCCTTTTTGCCCAGCCCATTACCGAGCTAAAAAAATGTTTTTTGTAATAACCGTGACAGGTAGTAATAAATACCGCTTTAGTCTTTCGACAGGCAAAATAGGCAATCCAAGCAGGGACCCTAGAGCGGGCATGCACGATATCAATCTCTTCTTTTTTAATTATTTCTGCCAATACCGGAATTAATTTAAAAATTGAGATAATGGATTTTTTATTTACTGCCAGCGTATAATGTTTACCGCCGGCAGTTTCCAACTCTTTAACTAAGGAACCGCCGGCAGAAACAACTACTGACTTATGCCCCAGGCGCACCAAATATTTGGAGAGATCTAATGTACCAGTTTCAACTCCCCCTACACTAAGCTCAGGTAATATTTGCAGTATTTTCATAGTATTTTATTCAACGCCTCAGCTACCTTTAAATTATCCTGAGGAATATTTATCTTGGGTTTATTTAGCCATATTTCTTTAATGCCGTCTGCTAAATCATTTGTTTTATTTAAATATATATATCCTTTATCCTGATAGTTCTTTAAAAAACATTCATGTTTTTTGCTAAGGCCGCGCCCCTTAAATACTACGACGTACTTTTCTGCGCAGACAGCTTCAGAAATCATCGAGATACTTTCCGGCGAACAGATAATTATATTGCTTAATCCCAGTATTGCGCCAACAACATCAGGGTTATTACTTTCATTGGCAATAACCAAAAGCTTACAACGCGTATAAGTGCTGAACTCATCCTTCAAAACCCGCTCTACTGCAACACTGGTACGCCTGGAAGTAGAAATAAGTATATCTGCATTTAATTCTTCGGATACTTTTTTGACTTGACCAGATAATTCTATTATATCATGTGTATCAATAGAAAACTTCTTAGTATTTCCTCCGATTAAAACTCCAATACATGGAGTGGACAAACGGACTTTTAAAAGATTAGACTGCTCTAGGCTAATAGATTTTTCTTTTAAGTAATCTGAATCGATTAAATTAAGCGCGCCTTCAGTAGATACCACATTCTCCCTTTTAACCGGCCTGTGGCTTTGGCCAAAGGAGGCCAAACCATGGCCTTGTGGCCAATCATGTTCAGGTATAATTACTAGATTAAATTTCTTTAAAGATATATTGGTTGGGCGCATCAAAACAATGGATTTGGCATAATTTTCTTTTACCAGAAGATAATTGACCCGGGAAATTGATCCTCCGGCAGAAATTATTATATCTGGATTAAAACTCACCAAACTCTGCCAGCTCTCATTAGTTAAAACATGATACAGGCAACGGATGCAAACCACAGGTGCCCAATTAAATATAAATTCAGATAGCCTTGAGTGGAATTTTACCTCCTGAATAGATAAATTATATTTTATGCCGCGGTTAGCCAACTGTTGCCCAATTAATTTAGCTAAACCTTGCGATTGGCGCAGATGCCCGGTCTTTCCGTCAGAAAGAATCAAGATTTCTCTTTCCAAACCATACTTCCAGATTTTATAAGTCCAGAGGTATTCATGAGGATATTTACGGATATACCCTTCGTAAACGTTAATTAATCTTTGTAAATTTTCCCTTAAATCACTTTCAGGATTATTAGTTCTAGTTGCTGTATAAACTTGGTCCAGAATTACTTTGGTATATGGGCCCTTAATGCGTGTATAAAAAACTGGAATTATTGAACAATCGAATTTTATTGCTAACTTTACCGCGCCAACCGACATGGAAGCTTCTTTACCGAAAAATTTAACAATCTCTCCGCTCTTACCACCCTGATCCACGGTCATCCCAATTGCCTGGTTACTCTTTAACGCCTCAACCAGCTGACGCAGGCCACCTTCTTTATGGATAATCATCGCTCCCTGTTTAAGCCGGTAAGAGTTAAGTAGGGCATTTAATTTCGGGAAACCCTGATCACGCACAAACAGAAGAAAAGGAAAACCTAAATTCGCGCAAATAATATTGGATAACTCCCAGTTACCCTCATGCACAATGAGGAAAATTACACCTTTACCTCTATTAAAAGCCTTCTGTATACAATCCTCATTTTCAATCTGAATATATTTTTTAAGATACCGCTTATTTATGCGCGGGATAAAAGAAATTTCAATAAGATTCTGTCCAAATGCCTGATAAGCCCTGCGTGTAATCCTTGCGCTAGATGCGCAATCAAGTTTATCTGCAACAGTCTTTCTGATATTAGCGTAGGCAATTACCCGATGCCGCCTATCGAATAGATAAATAAGATCCCCCAGCCTCCTGCCTAAAAAAAGGCTAAAATCTAGGGGTATGAAAGAGGTAAAAAAACTCAAAACCCTAAAGAGAATACAGCTTAAGTAGTCTGCGATTAAATTCTGCTTCATTTTTGGTTATATTCAGTTTTATGTTCAAGGCTAATATCTTAGCCCCTTTGATTTGAAACTCCTTTATCTTTACAGCATCCTTATGCGTTGTAATAATGGCATCTAAATTTAATTGGTGCGCCTCTTTAATAACATCATCAATATCTGCCTGCGTATAATCGTGGTGATCAGCGAATCTTAAAGCTTTTGTAATATTAACTCCCAGTTCATCAATACAATTTTCAAACCCCTGGGGATTACCGATACCGGAAAATATCAATGCGCTTTTTTCCTTAAGCGCATCTAGCTCTAAAAATTCACCCGGATTAGAAACACTGTTAAACCCATCGGGCTTATGGATTGATTCAATAATCAAAGCCTTGGAATTTATGCGCTTTAATTTATCAGTAAGAATACTGGTATCTTTGGCTAAACCAACCTGGGTCAATACAAAAATATCCGCGCGCTTTAAAGCAGTTAGTGGCTCGCGTAAAAATCCTGCCGGAAGCATACGGCCGTTACCAAAAGGGTCTCCGGCATCAATCGTCACAATCTCTAAATCTTTGAATATTTTCCACTGCTGCATACCATCATCCAATATCAGCGTATCTGCTGCATACTGCCTGATTGCCTCATCTGCAGCCTCAATTCTATTCTTATTTACAATTACATGGACAAAGGGAAGTTTTCTCTGTAGCATTGCCGGCTCATCTCCTATGCCCTGAGCCCGGCGGTAACCCCGGCTTAATACAGCAACTTTTTTACCTTGCAAACTTAATAAATTAGATAGATATTCAACAAAGGTAGTTTTACCTGTACCACCCAAAGTGATATTACCCACGCTAATAACTTTGGCGCCCAGCTGCACAAACCTTCTTTTATAACAAGCCACTAAGCTAACCACAGCTAAACCATAGATAAGTGAAAGCATAAATAAAAATAGCCTTAAAAATACCGCGACAGGCCCTTTTATCTTGCCGGTAACCAAATTGTAAAGATATTCTCTTTGTGAGAGCATGGCTTAAATCACCTTAAGCAGCATTAAGAATCCGATAAGGATAAACATAGATGCACCGATATAACGAATTAACTCCGGCCTGATAAATCTTGCCATAATTGCCCCTAAAAAGACCGAAATCAATGTAACCAGAATATAAGCGCTAACTGACCCCATCCAGACAGATAAAGGCTTACCAGTTTTGGCAGCCATACCAATCCCAACTAACTGAGTTTTATCCGCTAATTCCGCAAAAAATACCGCTCCAAAAGTAGCAACAAAAACTTTCCAATCCATAGCTAATTCTCCTTCCCGCAGAGGAAAACCTGCGCAACACCCTTAAGCGCGGAGTGCTCTAAGATATACTCGCTTTAAAGAAATATGATATCACACAAGGGATACAGAGGCAAATGATTTCAAGGATAAAAACTTAAGAATTGCAATAAGATAGGTATTTTAATCCGAAGACATAAAAGAAAAATTGCGCTCGATAAATTCGATTAGTTTTTGCTGATTAGCTGTAGAGATATTACTGAACTCTACTCCGATTCCCGGATACTCATGCCTCTGAACTTCTTTATCCGGAACCCAAACAACACGCGCCTTAAGCTCTAGTTCCTCCTGTTTCGGAGCAAGTTTCATCTTAAGCACTACTTCATCGCCAAGCTTAAATTCACCACAGCCAAATATGAAAGCCCCTACTGCGCTTAAGTTAAGGATATCAACTTTTAGGCATGAAGAAGAATCATCTTTCTTAGATTTCAATTCTATTTTCAAGTCAATCGGTAAACGCTTAAACCTACGGCGCAGCTGCATTTTCTTGATATTTTCGATAATCTTATCTTCCTTGAAACTGTTCAGAGCCTGCTCCTCACTGGCATAAATCTCAATTACCCTATCGGTACCGGAAATCGCAAATACTCCTCTAAGATGCACTGGAACATTCACAAATTTTATCCTCCCCTGATGATTAACTACTTCTTTATAGGCAATAACTACTACCGAAATACCCATATAATCTATTAACTCAACGTCTTCAAGATTACAAAGGATATCCACATACCCATCACGCACACATTGGCCGACTACCTCCACAAGATTCGCCGAATCTGCATCTATGCGGCCACTCAAATCTAAAATCACAATATTTCCGGATTGTCTTACTTTTATATCTAGCATATCAGCTTGAATTCGATTTGAGGGCTACTTTTTAAAGTGTTATGCGCAGGGCAATTCTTGATAAATTCAAGTAATGCCTTCTGCCTACGTTCATCTAACTGGCAATTTTTTAAATCTATATCAACATTAATCTCCCTAAAAGAAAACGGAGCCTGAGCAGAAAGCTCTGCGGAAACATTTACCTTAAAATTCTCCAGGTTTAATTTTGCCCCTTGCGAGTATTTACGAATATACACACCAATACAACTGCCTAATCCGGCTAAAAGCGCATCTAACGAAGTCAATCCCTTACCCTTGGCGTCGATTATAAATTCACTTTCACCTGTTTTAACCGTAAAAGCAAAATCTGAATTATGAGTAACTTCTGCTTTATACATTAACCCCTCCTAATAAGCTTTACCTGCGGACTGCTTCTGCCAAAATTCAAAAAGCGCGATATTTTCCTTTACCAATAAACCCGAAGTAATATCAATCTTACTCTTAGTCAATTGCTTTAACTTCAAATTAGATACAACCAGTTCATTAAAGCCAAAATCTTTGGCATCTTTTATTGAGCATCCAAAGACTATACGTGAAATCCTGGCCCAATGACAGGCAGAAAAACACATCGGGCAGGGCTCGCATGTAGAATAAATGGTACATCCAGATAAATCTATACTTTTTAACAAATCACAGGCGTGGCGAATCGCGATAATCTCGGCATGAGCAGTGATATCCGTATCTTTCCAGACAACATTGTGGTCACAGACAATAACTTTATTATTTTTTACAATACATGCGCCAAAAGGAGTTTGGCCTTTCTTTATCCCTTCCCTAGCTATATCTATCGCTAGGCGCATAAATTTTAAATCCTGATTTCTTATTTTTTTATCCAAAATATTCTATTATCTACTGCTTACGGTTGCTCCTGCGTAAAGCCTTAATCATACGATCGTAGGCTTCCTGAGGAGTTTTACCTTCAGTAAGATGCTCAAAACACACAGCCGCAAATCCTGCCCTATTCTTAATCTTGAAAATATCTACTTTTAAATGGCCAATCTTCTCTTGCATTTAAAATTTAAGTAATCATTCAGCTCTTGGAGGTACCAGACGAGTGTCATTGCGACCCTGAGCGAAGCGAAGGGGAAGCAATCTTTTTTTAGATTGCTTCGTCGCTATCGCTCCTCGCAATGACACAACTACTCCTTAAAACTGAACTATTACAAATTTACCGTGATATCTTGATTACTTTATATTTTAAGATCCCAGCAGGAATCTTTATTTCTACAACTTCATTCTCCTTATGCCCCAATAACCCCTGCCCAACCGGAGAAGTAACGGAAATCTTATTCTGGTTATAATCAGCCTCCAACTCCGAAACCAAAGTATATTCAAGTTCTTCGTCAGTATCCATATCCTTTAATTTTACCGTAGCACCAATCAAAACTTCATCACTAGGCATATCCTTATCCAATATACGCACGCGCGCCAGTTTATCCTCTAGTTCCATAATCTGCTTCTCATTGTGAGCTTGTGCATCCTTAGCCGCATCATATTCAGCATTCTCACTGATATCCCCATGACTCCTAGCTTCCCCCACTGCGCGAGAGAGCTGCCGGCGCTTAACTGTTTTTAATTGTTCCAACTCAGTAACTAATCTTTCATAACCTTCTTGCGTCAGATAAATATCTCCAGACATATTTGCCTCCCATGAATACTTAGACCCCCATTTCCCGATTAGCTGCGAAACAGTTTCCAGGTTACTTGCTGAATAACCTGAATATTCTTTATAGTAGCACCTCTGTTGGCAATAATCAATCCATAGGCACGTTCAGCCATTTCTTTAGCTGCAACAGGATTACTAAGAATTTCTTTTATTTTAATAGTTAATTCATTTTGATCATGCGCCATTTTAGCGGCTTTATTTTTCAAAAACAGTTCGCTGATATCCCGAAAGTTAAACATATACGGCCCAAAAATTACCGGTTTCTTCAGGCTTGCCGGCTCAAGGATATTATGGCCGCCTCTCTTAACCAAACTACCACCCATAAAAACAATATCCGCCGCAGCATAATAATTAAACAATTCTCCCATAACATCAAGAATAAATACCGATTTATTAATACAAGCCGGGCTCGCCCCGTTAGAAGTCCCGCGGCGCGGGTCGCCACTTCTAACGGGGCATGAATCGCTAATACTTGAAATATAAATCGGCATAAAACCATTATCTGTTGCTAAGTTTCCAATATCTTTACTGCGCTGCGGATGCCGAGGAGCAATAAGAAGTTTAAATTTAGGGTATGAAACCAAAATCTCTTGATAAGCTTTAAATATAGACTCCTCCTCTTTAGGATGCGTACTTCCGCAGACTAATAGTTTATCATCCTGGTCAAAGAAAAGTTTTTGCCGATAAACTGAAGCATTAATCCCAACGGCAGCTTCCAAATTAATATCGAATTTTACATTCCCCGTAACTTGGATATTTTCTTTTCTGACTCCTAAATTTTGTAATCGTAAAGCATCCACATCCGATTGCAAGCAAAATTGGCTAACCTTGTTTAAAACCGGACGAATAAATAATTTAATCGCCCGATACCCTCCATAAGAATTATCTGAAATCCTGCCATTAACCGTAACTACCGGTATCTTGTGTTTATACAAGCAGCTGATCAAATTCGGCCAAATTTCGGTTTCAGCAATAATGAAAACACAGGGGTTAATCCTTTTAAGTACCTTACTTATAATAAAACTAAAATCTAAAGGAAGATAAGTTAAAAAATCCTCTTTATTAACCAAGCCTCTTGCAATTTTATTTCCCGTAGCAGTTACCGTAGAAATAACTATTTTTTTCTGCGGATATATTTTTCTTAACTGGGTAACTAGTTCTTTTATAGAGATAACTTCACCTACGCTTACCGCATGAATCCAAATCGGCCTATCCAGATTTAAATCCTCCGGCAGGCTACCCAGACGCCTGGCGAATCCCTGATGAAATTTTCCGCCTAATAAATACAACGGTAAATACAGAAACGCAAAAATCATAAATATTAAATCATAAATTATAAACATACTTTTACCTCAGGCATGCGGATGCGCCTTATCATAAACATTTTTTAATCTTTCGGTAGTTAAATGCGTATAAATTTGCGTGGTGGATAAATTCGCATGGCCCAGGAGCTCCTGTACTGTACGCAGATCTGCGCCGCGGTTTAAAAGATGCGTAGCGAAAGAATGACGAAAGGTATGGGCAGAAACCCCCGGCTTAGTCCCTGCTGCCTTTAAATACTTTTCCAATACAAAACGCACCCCGCGCGTAGTAATCCGCCGGCTGTTATTATTCAAAAATATGGCGTCTGTTTGTTTTTTTCTTTTATCCAGGTATTTACGGATAGCCAAAAGTGCAGTTTCACCCATCGGTACTATTCTTTCTTTCTTGCCTTTACCTCTTATTTTAAGAATACCACTGATAAAATCAATATCTTCTAAGTTTAATCCCACTAACTCCGAGATACGCAAGCCACTGGAATAAAATGATTCTAAGATTGCCCGATCGCGTAAACCTAACAAATCATCTTTATTCCTGCTATGCGCCGATTCAATTAATTTATAAACCTCCTCCTCAGTCATAAAAGAAGGCAAGTGTTTATCCAATTTAGGGCTAGAGAGCATAAGCATAGGATTAGTTTTAATATACCCCTCACGGCAAAGAAACCTAAAAAAGCTGCGTAGTGATGAAAGCCGCCGGCCCACAGTACGCAATCCTAAATTTTTCTCCTTTAAGACCGCCAAATATTTTCTAAGCATCAGGTAATCTATTTTTTCAAGGTCAGTGCCTGCGATAAACTTATTAAAACCTTGGAGGTCTAATTTATAATTTATAATCGTATGCGCAGAATAATTCTTCTCAATCTCCAAATACCGCACAAATTTTTCGATGTACTTTTCCATAACCTATCCCGTCATTCTGAGTCAAATTCCTGTCATCCTGAGGCGAAGCTGAAGGATCTCAAATAATTGACGTCCATAAATCAACCCAATTCGGATTAGCCTCCCTATTGTTTCCCCAGTGTCATTGCGAGTCCGCCGAAGGCGGACGAAGCAATCTTTTTATAACTTACTCCACAAATCATCCCACTCAGGATTAAATTTGTTAATCAGTCCAACTTTCTTCTGCCGAGAACCGCCCTTGATTTGTTTTTCTCTTAAAATAGCTCCCTGGATCTCTTCGCATATCTCATAATGGACCAATTTATGCACATGATATTTCCATGTGAATCCATCAATTAATCCATTCTTATGCTCATAAATCCTGCGCTTTAAATCGTCTGTTACGCCAACATAGATAACTTTATGATCCCAATTCGTTAAAAAATAAACGTAGTACTGCTTGGTTAGCATCCTTTAAAAGATTGCTTCGTCTGCGCCTACGGCGCATCCTCGCAATGACACCTAAGAAAAAATTAACTATCCCCCTCTTTATCCTCTGGTAAAGTACGCGAGGTAAAGGTACACTTGGGGAAATTGGAGCAGCCGTAGAAAACCCCCCGCCGGGAGTGGCGCTCAATAAGTTCACCTCCGCAATTTTCTGCAGGACACTTAACCCCTGAGGTAATAGACTTAGAATTCTTACACTCCGGAAAACCAGAGCAACTTAAAAATTTACCGCGCCTACCCCATTTTACTATTAGAGGCTTACCGCATTTATCGCAAACTTGATCAGTAGTTATAACTTCCTTGACAATATTTGCCTGGGCAAAATCCAAGCTCTCTTTAAAAGGCACGTAAAAATCTTCCAAAACTTTTAAACGGTTAAGTGTGCCTTCTTCAATCTCATCCAGCTTCTCTTCCATGAGCGCAGTAAACTTAAAATCAAGAATTTTAGGAAAATATTCCACCAACATATCACACACCTTAAACCCCAGCTCCGTAGGATTAAGATAACCTTTTATCCGGCGCACATAATCGCGCATAATAATCGTATAGATAATCGGCGCATATGTCGAAGGCCGGCCGATGCCCTCCTCTTCAAGCGCCTTGATTAAAGAGCTATCTGAATACCTCGGCGGCGGTTTAGTAAAATGCTGCGAAGGAGTAAGTTTCTCTAACCCTAAAATTTCACCCTCTTCAAGCGGAGGAATTACATTTTTAGCCTTTTCTTTTTCCTCCTCCTCTTCCTTATCTTCATCCTCAATCTTGTTGTAAGCCGCCAGGAATCCTTCAAACAATAAGTGGCTGCCGTTAGCAACAAATAAATATTTATCCGCAATAATATCCACAGAAGTCGCCAAAAACTCTGCCGGTTTCATCTGACTGGCCAGGAAACGATTATAGATAAGCTCATAAAGGCGTATCTGATCATGATTAAGAAAACTTTTTAGGCTTTCCGGTGAACGGGAAACATAGCTTGGACGAATCGCCTCATGCGCTTCCTGAGCGGATTTCTTAGCCTTAAAAACATTTGGCTCCTTTGGTAAAAAATCTTTGCCAAAAATCCTACCGATATGTTCGCGCGCCTCAATAATTGCAACACTAGCAACATTCGGAGAATCCGTACGCATATAAGTAATTAAGCCTACTGGATTATCTTCGCCGATGTCAATACCTTCATAAAGCTGCTGAGCCACCAACATAGTCTTTGAAGCATTAAATCGTAGTTTATTAAACGCCTCCTGCTGCATCGTGCTGGTGATAAAAGGCGCCGCAGGATAACGCTTTTTTTCTGTTTTCTTAATCTCTAAAACTTTAAATTCTTTATCCTTTAACTGTTCGCAAATAGCTTGAGCATCTTTATCATTTTTAATCTCTGCTTTTTTTCCGTCAACTTTTTCAAGCTTGGCAGAAAAATTACTCTGGCCGGAAATTTTAGGCTTGAATAATTCCGCAACAATCTCCCAATATTCACTGGCGACAAACTTTTGAATCAACCGCTCCCTTTCCACAATTAATCTTAGCCCCACGGATTGCACCCTACCTGCGCTTAAACCACGAGCAAGCTTTTTCCACAGTAAAGGGCTTAAAAAATACCCGACAAGCCGGTCGAGCACCCGACGGCCAACCTGAGCTTCAATCATCTTAATATTAAAATCGCGCGCATTTTTAAAAGCCTGGGCAACTGCGCCGGGAGTAATCTCATGGAAACTTACGCGTAAAACATCCTTGCCCTTAAATACCTTCTCTTTTATCTGCCAGCCGATTGCCTCGCCTTCCCGGTCGGGGTCGGTAGCAATGTATATTTTTTCTTTTGTCTTTGCTTCTTTTCTTAATTGTGTTAATAATTTTTTCTTGGCAGGAATAACCACATATTCCGGTTCAAATTTATTTTCTACATCTACGCCCAGTTTTTTAGCAGGCAAGTCGATAATATGCCCCATCGAAGAAACCACGGTATAATTACTTCCCAGAATCTTACCTATAGTTTTTGCTTTAGTCGGTGACTCAACAATGACCAGATTTTTGCTCATTAATTCCTCATAAATTGTTTGCCCGGCAACTCTTTGATTAATTTTTTAAATTGTAATTTTAAAATTAAACTTAAAATCTTGCTACTAGATAAAGAGGTCTTCTCCACTAAATCATCTATTGCCACAGGTTGCCGGCTTATACATTCATAAAGCATGTTTTCATCATCGGTACATGCAACCTTTTGATTCTCTTGCGGCAAAACCGCTTCTTTTTTACTAACAGTAACTAAATTTAATTCCTCAAGAATATCATCACAACAAGTAACCAATCTTGCTCCTTGCTTAAGCAACTCATTTGCCCCAATTGAACCGGCTGAATCAATCCTACCCGGTAAAGCAAAAACTTCCCTGCCTTGTTCCAAAGCAAAATCTGCGGTAATTAATGCCCCACTATTTCTGGCTGCCTCAGTAATTAAAACGCCGCAACTTAACCCGCTGATGAGCCGGTTACGGCGGGGAAAATTCTGCGCCAATGGTTTTGTTTCCATAGAAAATTCAGAGATTACTGCTCCGGATAAACTGATTTCTTTGGCTAAATCCGCGTTCTCTGCAGGATAAATATTGTTAAAACCACTACCCATCACCGCAATGGTGCGCCCTTTCACTTTCAGCGCTCCACGATGTGCGTAGGTATCCACACCGCGGGCCATCCCCGAAACTATGGTTATCCCGTAAGCGGATAATTCAGCAGCAAATTTTCCTGCACTACTTAAACCATAAAATGAAGCGCTGCGTGAGCCAACAATGCCAAAAGCCAAATCATCCTGCTCAGTTATGTTACCCAAAACATAAAGTACAATTGGCACTCCAGGAATCTGCCTTAAATTCTTCGGATAACTATCATCGTTTAAGGTAAGAATTTTAATCCCGCGCTTATTGGCAAAAGAAAGCTCTTTTTCTATATTCTCTTTTTTAAAAGCAACAATGTCAGAGGCAATTTGGCCTCCTATCCCAGAGATAGAAGCCAAATGTTCATACTTTGCGCTAAATATTTCTTGCGGTTTGCCAAAAACTTCCAATAATTTACTCAGCCTTACGCTGCCAATATTAGAAATTAAATTTAATCCAACAAATGCTTCCAGTTCAGTCATTTTTTCTATCATCCTAAGCCCTCATTCCTGTCATCCTGACCCTGAGCGGAGCGAAGGGGAAGGATCTCGCTTTTTTAGATTCTTCGCCCTTCGGGCTCAGAATGACGCGGGGCACTTTGTTCACCAGTGATGACGAGCCTTGTTTTCTTACTTGGTGACCTTGAGAATTTTCTGGACTACCTGCTTAACTGAAAGACCCGAAGTATCGATCATTTTATCGGCCTGCATATAATAAGGGGCACGCATCTTTAGTAAAAACTCAATGCGCTCCCGGGGCTTCTCTACATTTAGAATTGGCCGATGCGTACTGGATGAAACTCTCTTCAGGATTTCTTCACAATTAGCGCAAAGACAAATCAGGATTCCGGTTTTTTTCATCAATTTAATATTATCTTTATCTAAAACTACACCACCCCCACAAGCCACCACGAATTTCTTCTGGGTGGAAATTTGCTTTAATAATTTTTTCTCAATTTTACGAAAATACCGCTCACCCTCTTTAGCAAAAATATCCACAATCCTGCGTTGCTCTTTCAATTCAATCAGTTCATCCAGGTCAACAAAGTTCCATTTCTTCTGTGCAGCCAAGAGCCGGCCAACAGTAGTTTTTCCCGTCCCCATAAATCCCACTAAATATATATTCATTTTTAAATCTAGGGGACGGTTCTATTTTTCTCGGTACAGTTCTAGAAAAATAGAACCGTCCCCTAATTTTAGCTGCCTTTATACGCTTCCAGGACAACTTCACTTAACTGTTGCTTTAGTTCTTTGGTCGAAGGATAAACTGTGTTATACCATTTCCCATCTTTGCCTTGATGGCGCGGCATACTCACAAATAACCCTTTTTCGCCGTTTACCACACTAAAACCTTTGATCACAACTCCCGAAAATGTTACATCCGCAAAAGCTTTAAGCTTGGAATCGGTATCCAGCTTGTATATGCGGCTGACGCTGATTGCGTTCTCTTCCATCCTCTAATCACCCCCTTCTTACAACAATAGACGAAGGAGTTGATAAAATCTAACAGATTCTTTTTAAATAATTTTTATAGCTTTCTTTTATGTCTCTTAAACAATCAGAGCCGAACTTTTCTAAGAATGCCTCAGCTAAAACAAAGGCAGTCGCAGATTCAGCCACAATACCGGCAGATTCAACTACGCATGTATCTGAACGCTCAACCGCAGCCTTAGCAGATTTTTTACTTTGGATATTCACCGAATCAAGCGGTTTCATGAGTGTAGAGATCGGCTTCATGCAGGCGCGTAAAACAATCTCCTGGCCGTTAGATATCCCGCCTTCAATACCGCCTGCATTATTAGTCGAGCGAAAATAGCCTTTTTTATTATTAAAATAAATCGCATCATGCACTTCTGAACCAAAACTAACCGCATATCCTAATCCTAACCCTACTTCAAAGGATTTAATTCCCGGAATAGCCATAATTCCTGCGGCCAGCCGGCTATCCAGCCTGCGATCAGCCTGCACATAGCTGCCAAGACCAACCGGTACATTTTTAGCAACTACCTCAAAAATCCCACCGACTGTATCTTTATTACTAATCGCCTCGGCTATTTTAGCCTCTATGCCATTTTTGGTAAATTCTCCTCCCACCGACAAAACATTACTGGTAAGAACAATTCCAAACTCCTTAAGCAGCCCCTTACATATTGCTCCTATTGCCACCGTCGCTACCGTGCTGCGCGCCGAAGCACGTTCCAATACTTCCCGGATATCCGTAAAACCATATTTCAATAACCCGGCTAAATCCGCATGTCCTGGACGAGCAGCCAGAATTTTATGCAACTTTTCAATACTAGCATCTTTATTCTTAATTAACAGGGTAATTGGGCTACCCAGGGTAAAATTATTTTTTAAGCCAGAGACGATCTCGGCCCAGTCACTCTCTATCTGCATACGCTTGCCACGGCCAAATCCTGCTTGCCTGCGTTTTAATTCTTTATTTATCGCAGCAAGATCCACCTGAAATCCAGCCGGAAATCCTTCTAAAATAGCAACTATCCCTTTTCCATGTGATTCACCTGCAGTTAAACACCTTAACATGAATGCCTCCTGTATTAAATTCTATTTAAATTATAAGCTGTAAGTTATAAGTTGTAAGCTTACGGCTTATAGCTTACCACTTAAAGCTAAGGCTTATTTAGATCTTACTCCCACAATCCTCTCTTATTCTCTCTGGCTTGACGGTTTAATCTTAAAAACAAATCCGCGTATTTTACATTCGGTGGATAAGTCATCAGCGAAGCATACCCCTCCTCCACAATCTTGGCGTTTACAAATGTTCCGTCTTCCAGATAAACATAGGCCAGGATTCTTTTATATTTATCATATCTGTCTACATCAAACTCTAATCTTGCTCGTTTACCTTCAACAAGTTTTTTAGTAAATTCATAAGAACGCCTGCCTAGTTGCTTAATTGCCTCAACATCTTGGCCTGAACGCGCAGCATCACGATTAAGTTTATTCGATTCGTGCATCTCTGGAGTATCGATACCGATTAAACGTACCCGCTCCTTATTTTCCAATACCAGCGTATCTCCATCTACTGCTCGAGTTATCAAAATATTACTATAATCATAACCTTTACCACTCGATGCCTGACAACCCGTTATAACTAAAACTACCAGAAATAATAATAGGACAATCTTTTTGCTCATTTTTCCCTCATAACTGACTGGCGACCATTTGTGCCAACATTACAATATCCTCGGTACAAAAAATATTCTTTATGCTTGCATCAAAATACATATTGGCATCCGGACCAAACTCCGCATCTTGTTTCCATAATTTAATCAGCACCGGAACATTTGCAAAAGCCTCAATAATAATACTTACATCCCCGCCTTCTGAAATTTTTCCCGGTAACCTGCCTAAAATATCTTTAATCGCATCGGGATTCTTGCCATATTTGCGAATTATCGGTTCAATCGAACGCTTATGATATGCATCGTAATAGCCTTCAACCCCAGAGAGCTCCCTAAAAGTAAGCCACTGGCCGCCTAATATAGGCAGTCCTTTTATTCTTTGCGCCAGATAATGTAAAATTAGAATACTCACAAAATCCTTGGCCGGCGCATTACAGGATAAAGAAAGAATATTCTTGGCTACGCTATCTACACTATACTCATCCGCCAAAAACTTTACAGATAAATTCTTGGGCGCCTTAAGGTTAGCTAAATCCTCCCAAGACTTTTTTAACGCAACTTCATACCCCATAGTTTTATTATATTATTTTTATTAGATAAATCAATCTTTTTAGATTATAATAAGTCCCATGATTTATGACCGCTTTCAACAGGAGGCAATTGACCACATAAACAACGGGCACTCGGTAATTGTCTCTGCTCCTACCGGCGCCGGCAAAACTGCGATTGCCGAACACATTATTAACGAAGCTATTTGCAACAATCTGGGAGTAATCTACACTGCTCCGATCAAAGCCCTCTCCAATCAAAAATTCCGTGACTTTCAAGGACAATTTAAAGATCATATCGGAATCTTAACCGGAGACGTTTCCATTAATCCGCAGGCTCCGATATTAATTATGACTACCGAAATCTTCCGTAACAAAATACTGGATGAGCCGCGTAGCCTTGATAAATATTCCTGGATTATTTTTGATGAGATTCACTACATTGATAATCCCGAGCGCGGTACAGTCTGGGAAGAATCATTAATCTTCTTACCTAAACACATGCATCTTTTAGGATTATCAGCGACAATCCCTAATATTGAACAGTTTGCCAAATGGATCGAATCTATTCACGATAAAACTGTAAAGGTTGTAATTGAAGAAAACCGCCCCGTACCACTGCATTTTCTCTTCCAGTGCCAAAATGAAATCGTCAATAAAATAGAGCAACTTCGGCGTATTCGCTCAAGCAAACCCAATAGATTAAGTACGCTAATTGATTATCTACGCAACAATGATGGGCTACCGGCAATTTATTTTGTTTTTTCCCGTAAGCGCGCCGAAGAGCTTGCCCAGGAGTTATATGGATTTAAATTCTTAGATGCTAAAGAATCCCGCGCAATCACCCAATTATACGAAGACCTGCTGGAAAGATTCGATTTAAAAAATGAACAGTCTGCGCAAATTCTTTATCCTTTAGTGCAACGCGGCATTGCCTATCACCACGCAGGCATGCTGCCTACATTAAAAGAAGTAATCGAACGGCTCTTTACCAGCCGCCTGCTTAAAGTTATCTTTACTACCGAGACATTTGCCTTAGGAATAAATATGCCCAGCCGCTCGGTTATGTTTGACGGCTTGCGTAAATTTTACGGCACCTATGTGCGTAATTTAAAAACGCGCGATTTCTATCAGATGGCCGGGCGAGCAGGCAGGCGCGGTATAGATAAAGAAGGCTTTGTTTACACCCGGGTTAATTCCCAAAGAATGACCTTTGATGAAGTACACAGGATAATTTTTGGCAAACCCGAAGAGGTAAAAAGCCAACTCAACACATCTTATGCTACACTGCTTAATCTTTACGAAAAATATCAGGAGGATTTATTTAAGATCTATCCTCTTTCTCTGCATTATTTTCAGTCGCGTAAAAATGAACAAAAACAGGCTTTAAGCCTCCTTAATGCAAAACTAAGATTGCTCAAAGATACAGGCTATATTCACGAAGGTAAACTTACAGAAAAAGGGAAATTTGCCAAAACAATTTATGGTTATGAATTGGTTTTGGCAGAATTATATGACCAGAATATGCTTGAACAATTAGATGAATTTGGATTAGGAGTAGTGGCTGCGGCAATAGTTTTTGATCCACGCAAAAATCAGCGCATGCCGCTATCGGTATCCAAATCCAGCCGCATGATCAAAAGATCCTGTGAAGAAATTTATGACAGAATAAAAGATAAAGAGCGCCGTTATAAAATTTACCCTTTTAGCAAACTACCCTACTTTCACCTGTGCTCCTGCATGGAAGCATGGCTGCGCGGCACAAGCTTTGATAAAACTTTACAGATGACTGATTGCGATGAAGGTGAAGTAGTGAGGTATTTTAGAATGAGTGTGCAGGTCTTAAGGGAGATTGCCAGCGCCCCGATTGCCTCCTACCTACTTAAAGATAAAATCAAAGAAACCATCCGCGTAATTAACCGCGACATCGTAGACGCCGAAAAACAGCTGCGCGAAGGATAAATAAAATAAAAGGGACCGTTTCTGTTTTTCTAAACTTAAAAGGTAGAAAAACAGAAACGGTCCCTTTTATTTTGAATTTAGATAATCCTGAAGAATCTTTTTATGGTCAAAAGCAAATTGCATCTTCTCTATTTCATTTAATTTAATAACTTTTAAGCCTGCGGCATCATCTCCGGCTCTAGGGATTCCTTTAGCTTTGGCAATAAATACTGTTCCGGCTGTATGGAATCTGGGGTCACGGTTAGGAGCAGAATAGGTATGAAACTGTTTAACCTCGGTCAAATCAAGATTAGTCTCTTCTTTTGCCTCTCTTATTACCGCATCTTCTAAGCTCTCGCCGTAATCTACAAAACCTCCTGGCAGCGCCCAGCCAAAAGGCGGATTACTACGCTGAATAATTACAATTCCTTCGGGTAATTCAATAATCGCATCCACGGTAACATAAGGCCCACCGGACAATTTAGTCGTTACATATTCCAGATAGCCCAATACGCCTTTATTAAAAATAGTAACAGCCTCCTGATTATTCAGACAAAAAATTACTTCTTTAAGGGGCGACTCCTGCTGACGCAGGTGCTTTAAAACCTCCTGAGCCATAATTTTAGCTGAAGCAAGCAATGGAAATCCTCCTGTACCACAACCTAAAGCCGGAAAAACAATTGAACCAATCTTTAATTCACTAACCAAGTTTAATGAGCTCCTACAAGCATCACGAATTTTAATCTCATCCGTCTTTCCCGCCCAGCTCTTACAAAGCTCAGGCGGGATCCCGCCTGATGATTTAT
The DNA here is from genome assembly GCA_028712255.1 of Candidatus Omnitrophota bacterium. Taxonomy (NCBI): domain Bacteria; kingdom Pseudomonadati; phylum Candidatus Omnitrophota; species Candidatus Omnitrophota bacterium. Next base: position 38,472 of record JAQTQJ010000001.1, on the reverse strand, counting down.
TTGATTGGCGGGAAAAACCTATCCCCATCGTAGCAGCGTGAATTACATATTTTGCTGGCAATTTTCCTGCGCCGGTAGCAACTGCCTCTCCAATTTTAATCGGGCCTTTTTTTACTGCCTCATCTTCGATAATTTTACCACCCTTGCGCCTAATTGCCCCGGCAACTCCCCCTCCCATCACCAATTCATTATTAGCGGCATTAACAATAGCATCAGCCTTTATTTCAGTAATATCACTCATTACTACCTTAATTTCTGTATTTTTTATTTTCATAATTACCCTTAAATTTCCGTCATCCTGAGTCCGCTTCAGGCGGACGAAGGATCTCTTTTTAGATTCTTCGTCGCGCGCCTACGGCGCACTCCTCAGAATGACTTTAATTTATATCTACTATTCTCCGATTATCTTAACTAAAACGCGCTTTTTTCTTTGACCGTCAAACTCGCCGTAAAAAATCTGCTCCCAAGGACCAAAATGAAATTTGCCTCCGGTCACCGCCACCACTACTTCTCTGCCCATAATCGTACGCTTTAAATGTGCATCCGCATTATCCTCACCGGTAAGATTATGCTGATATTTATCTTTCCCAAACGGAGCCAATTTCTCAAGCCAGGCGGAGAAATCTTTATGCAGCCCACTTTCGTCATCATTAATAAAGACACTGGCAGTAATATGCATGGGATTTACCAAACACAAACCCTCTTTAATTCCACTTTTAACCAAAACCTGCTCTAGCTGATCCGTAATATTAATAAACTCCTGGCGATTCTTCGTATTAAAGAATAACTCCTGAGTATAAACTTTCATACCAGCCCCCTACTGTTTCCCGAAAAGCACATCGGTTAAACCTTTTAAAATATTGTTTACCGCCGTTTTAAAACTATATTTTGGCTCGGCAAGTGTACCGCTTAATTTAATCACCGCGAATTTTCCAGACTGGCCGATAATTGCAGTAGTAAGATCCTTTAATGTCCCGCTCACCGGAACCATGTCACTTAAAATATCCACATTTAAAGCGCCTTCCAAAGATCCATCAAAACCAATTTTTAACGGCCCGGTTAGGTTAGCAATATTACCCTTTATTTGCAGCTTATCCGTAGAGAAAAATTTATCTTTTATCAAGAAAGCACAATCACATTCTGAAAGTTCAATGCTACCCAAATCCTTGGTGAACAATATCTTACCCAAACCCTTAAACAAATTTAATTCCCAAAGCCTTCCCTCTTTTACACTAAAGCTACCGGCTCCGCTAAGCTTACCCATATCTGTTGAAAATCCGTTAAGTTTAAGTTCTCCAAGCAAAGTTCCAGATATATTTTTATTTTTGGATGCAGTATCCATTTTAAGTTTTTCTAATTTAATTCCATCGGCTTTTAACTCCAGTTGATAAGGAAAATCAGTAGTATCAAGGTTTAAGGCGCCAGATCCTTCAATTGATCCATCATAAATAGCAATACGTAAATTTGGTATCTTTACTATTTTTTGATCCAACAGAAAATCCATGGATAAACTCTGCGTACTGAAACCATAGAGAGAAAAATTATTGCTCTTAAGTTTTGCCTGTAAATAACAATCCTTAAAGCGCGACGGATTACCGTTTAACTTAAATTGCGCATCCAATTGCCCGGCCGGCCGAATAGATTTTATCGCCGGGTACTGTTTATCCAGTATCGTGCTTAAATTACCCAACTCCAAATTAAACTTACCGCTCAGGTCAATCTGCAAATTGGCAGAATCCGAATTATCAACATCGCCGGTTACTGTAAACTGCGAATCAAGATATTTACCATTAAGCTGAGTAATCTTTACTTTCTTACCTAATAAGTTAAAATCCGAGGTCAACGAGAGATCCTGGGAAAAAAGTTTCAGTTTAATGTTTGGCGCTTTAAAATCAGAAAATGTTCCGCTACTCTGATAATCTAGCCCCTTATACTTAAATTTAGTATCTTTCCAGTTAAACCCCTGTTGGCTAAATTCAATAACAGAAACAATATCTTCTACAGGAATATCTTGCTTATCTAATTTTAAACTCGCGCCGGTTATACCAACTTCACCATCCACTCCCCAAACGCCTAATGCATCCGGATGCGCTTTAATCGTTAAAGCAGCTTGGCCACTAGCTGAATTAATCAGGTTAAAATTAAATTTCTCTTTGGCAATAGGCGGCAGAATACTAAGGTCTAAATTAGTATTAATGCTTAATACCGGAGTCTTAAAATCCTTAATCCCCAGCTTGATTGCAAAAGGTACACCCAATAACTGCGCCTTCAAACTATCTGCAACTAACGAGCGCTGGTTAAAAGAAAACGTGCCGCGAAGATTCTTGATTTCACCCAAGAAATCTATTCCTGTTATATCAGCCTGCCAAATATTACAAAAACCATCGAAAGCAGTTTTCTTAGTTTGCAGGTTATATTCAACTTTAGCTTGCACCCCGGAATTCAATTTGGCTTTTAATTTGTCTTTTTCCAAAACTAAATTCTCTCCCTTGGCGTTAATATTAGCCTGCAATAACTGGTCTTTAAAACTAATCTGAGCTTCTAAATCGATACTGCCTGAAACCAACTGGTTTAAATTATTATAATAGGCCCCAAACTCAGCCAATGATAAGTTTTTAACTGCAAGATTTCCGGAAAACTCCCGGGTCAAAATTTTATATTGCCCTGAGGCGCTGATAAAAACAGTAGGATTCTGCGGCATCTCACCCTTAAAATTGAACTTTACGCTTGCCGGCAGGCCCAAATACAGATTAAACTGAATATTCTTAATCTCTTTTTTGAATTTAGTAGCCAGAGTATCATCTTGAAAAGCAACATTGCCCGATACGACACATATTTTAAGAACAGAAACACTGAATTCAGATTTCTTTGCAGGGACTACGGCTGCAGGAAAAAGGTCCTGTAGATTAAAACTGCCATCAGCTTTGCGCTCTAAGAAAATATATGGGCTTTTAAGGGTTATTCCCGGGATAATGATTTGCTTCTTGAGGATAGGCCAGATAAAAACGGAGCAGCTTGCCTGGCGCGTGCTTAAAATTACATTCTGCGTATCGGAAATAACCAAATCTTGCAAAATCAACCCCTTAAATATGCTAAACTCCAGCGATTTTAAGGTTACATCTTTTCCGGTCTGTTTTTTCAGCGTTGAAATAACAAGTGCTTTTATTCTTACGGGAAGCACTACTTTATTTAAATAGATTATGCCTCCAGTAAGGATCAAAAGCAAAATTAGCGTAATTATAATAAATTTCTTCATTGTTCTTTCTTAATTATTTTAGCGGCTAACTCCAAAGCCTCTTTTTTATTCTTAATCTTACCAAGCGCCTGAGCCTCTTCCAACGCTTCAAGAACTGTGCCTATTAATGGAGATGCCTTCAACTTAAATTTATTCATAATATCATTGCCGTTAATCAGGCGAATAACTTTCTTCTCGCTTTGTTTTTTTAGCAACTTATGAATTAACAACTTAACTAATTTTTCATGCCGTACACGCGAAAGTGCGGTAGCCAGCGGGCCTTTAGTGGCGCGCTGGTCAGCCAACGATAACAAAAGCACAGACAATGCCTCATTACCTGTATCACGAAAATAACGAAAGATTGCCCGCTGAGTAGGGTTTTGGTAATCTGCCAGATATCCGGGGCGTAAATGCCAGAGCACAATCTTCTCTAAAGAGCGGCCCTCCTCATTAGATAATTTTAGCCTGCGCCAGATTACTCTGGTCAGCCCTAAACCTACCCTCTCATGGCCGTGAAAAATAATTTTCCCTTTTTCCCGGCGTAAAGCAGCAGGCTTACCCACATCATGCAATATACAAACTAACTTTAGAAGGCTTGATCTTTTATGAAAGCTAGAAACCTCCTGCTCAAGATAATTATTTATCTGCGGATTATGTTTAACTAATTTTAAAATCAATTCAAACTGCTTTAATGTTTCTAAAGTATGCTGCCAGACATCCAGATGATGATAAGGCCCCTGCCCGATATGGCGCATCGGCTTTATTTCCGGGAATAGTATCTCTAAAATCTTTAGCTTATCCAAAATAACTAAAGAATCATAAGTTGTGACACTATCAAAAATCTTAAACAACTCATCACGAATACGTTCGCTGGACACCGCGATGATCCTGCTTTTTTCTTTTTTTGCCAGGCGTAAGGTCTCTTTATCCAAACTAAACCCAAGCATGCAGCTAAAACTAAACGCGCGTAGGATCCTTAAAGGATCCTCTTTAAATGAACTTAGGCCAACAACCTTAATTATTTTACGCTCAAGGTCACTTCTTCCAAAATACGGATCAATAATCAATGCATTTAAATCTTTGTCTGAGAAAACATCGCTCAGCGTAAGAGCCATAGCATTAATCGTAAAATCCCGGTGCAAAAGATCTTTTTCCAGAATTGGCGCGCGGAAATCCGTAAAGTCAAAGGTGTAAAGTTTACCATCTATCCTCTTTACAAGGCGGCAAGCCCCATGCTCAGCATCCAAAACTACATAAGCAGCCCTGAGCTGCTTAGACAAAAGCCGGCCAAAATTTAAGGCTCCCTTTTTCAAACAAAAATCAAAATCAGGATTTTCTTTTTTTCTCTTTAAGATTAAATCACGCAAGACTCCGCCGACTAAATATAATTTCACCTTTTTTAATTTGGCAAAATTATAAATCGGCTTTAAAATATTTTTTTCTTTTAGGCTAAATTGAAGCATAGAAATAAAGGGGACGGTTCTGTTTTTCTCATTTTTCTTTCAACCAAAAATAGAACTGTCCCCTTTATTTATCAGGTATGGCAAAGAGAGCGGTTCCATTTATTACTTATCTTTATTGAACATTTCATACTGCTGAAGAATTGCATCTTCAACAAAAATCGGCGCATGACTCCTCACGGCCAGTGCAATACTGTCGCTTGGCCGGGCATCGATACTTTTTTGTTGGCCGTCAGCAGTTTTAATGAGGATCTTGGCATAAAAGGTATTCTCCTCCATTTTATCGATGACAACCTTCTCCACGGTTGCCCCCAGATCGCCAAGCAAAGTAAAAATTAAATCATGCGTCAGAGGCCGCGGAGGATTAAACCCGCTGATTTTTAATTTTATAGCCGATGCCTCATTTAAACCAATCACAATCGGCAACATCCGGCTGCCGCCCTTTTCTTTTAGGGCAATCAACTGATCATGCCTCTTCTCATCAATCACAATCTTATTCAACTCCATTTCAATCATCATCACTCCCGTGTAAGCGTGTCATTACAAAGTAACTGTGTCATTACGAGGTAGCCGTGTCCTTGCGAAAAGTAGCCGGTGTCATTGCGAGGAGCGAAGCGATGAAGCAATCTTTTAAACTACTTATTACCCCATCAATCACCCGCAATACCAACTTACTTATTAGCTAAGTATTATAAGTCCGAATATGCCAGTTATCAAGAAAAACTAGATGCACCGCGCAATTATTCTTATTCCGATAATTCCTCTAAATACTCCCAGCGCGCGTAGGCCTTTTCCAGTTCATCTGATAATAATTCTAATCTGACCTTGGTTCCGGCGATCTCTGCAGGATCCTTCTCGTAAAATTTAAAATCCGCTAGGTGAGCATATATCTGTTTTTGCTCATTCTCTATTTTCTCGATTACCGAAGCAAGGCTATCAAGTTCATGCTGTTCTTTAGAAGTAAGTTTACGCGGGACTACCGGTTTTTTGGGGCGGATAATTTCTTTTTTCGGTTTTGCTTTTACCGCGGGCTGCTGGGCGAATTTTCGCTGGCTTAACCAATCATCATAGCCTCCGGCATATTCATTAATTAGGCCATCCCCTTCCAAAACCATAGTCGAGGTAACTACATTATTCAAAAAAACTCGGTCATGACTTACTAAAAGCAGGGTTCCCGGATACTCCAGCAATAATTCTTCCAAAAGCTCAAGAGTTTCAATGTCCAGGTCATTGGTCGGCTCATCCATGACTAAAACATTTGAAGGCTTGGAAAATAACCGCGCCAGAAAAAGACGGTTACGCTCCCCGCCTGAAAGCACCTTAACCGGAGTGCGCGCCCGGTCCGGAGTAAACAAAAAATCCTGCAAGTATCCGATGATATGTTTGGGTTTACCGTTAATCACGATGGCGTCAGATTCTCCGTTGACGTTTTCGGCCACAGTTGCATCCTCATCCAGTTGCTCGCGCAGCTGGTCATAATAAGCAACCTGCAAATTCGTTCCCAAGGTTACCTTGCCTTTTTGCGGCTCAAGCTGCCCCAACAGAAGCCGTAACAAGGTTGTCTTGCCGCTGCCGTTGGGCCCGATCACGCCGATCTTATCGCCCCGCATTATTTGGGTGGAAAAATCCCTAACCAGGCATTTCTCCCCAAAACTAAATCCAAGTTGCGCGACTTTAATCACCCGCTGGCCCGAAGGGTCAACTTTCTGCGCGCGCATGCGTACTTCTCCGATTGCCTTACGCTGTTGCTTCTTCTCCTCACGTAAACGCTCCAGCGCCTTAACCCGGCCTTCATTGCGGCACCTGCGCGCCTTAACTCCTTTACGAATCCAAACCTCTTCTTCTGCTAATTTTTTATCAAAACGGCTATCCCGGGCTTCCTCCATATCCAAAGCTGCTTGTTTACGTTCAAGAAATGTCTTATAGTCGCATGACCAACTATATATCCTTCCCCGATCAAGCTCAATGATCCTAGTAGCTAAACGCGTCATAAACATCCGGTCATGGGTCACAAAGAAAACCGTACCCGGGTAATTGAGCAAAAATCCTTCCAGCCAAAGCATGGAATCAATATCCAAATGGTTAGTCGGCTCATCCAGCAGTAAAACCTCCGGTTTAAGCACTAAAGCCCTAGCCAAAAGCGCCCGGCGTTTCTGCCCTCCGGACAACAGGGAAAAATCGCTATCCGGATCCAGTTTCATTTTGGCAATAGCCTCTTCTACCTGATTATTCACATCCCAACTATCAGTATGGTTAAGTTTATCTTGGAGAGTATCAAGCTGCCTCAATAATTCCGGAGTCTGCTCTGTTTGCAGACGCTGGGTAAGGCGGTGGTGCTGGCTTAAAAGTTCAGCCCGCGCGCCCAGCCCCGAAAGAACGATATCAAAAACATTCCCGGTGATATCCACAGGCACCTCCTGCGGCAGATGAGCAACCTGAATTCCTTTTTGCGTGATAACTGTACCCGCGTCAACCGGCTGCTGGCCAATCATCACCTTCATTAAGGTGGTCTTTCCCGCGCCATTACGGCCAAGCAGGGCAATACGTTCCCCCTGCTCCAGCTGTAAATTTAAACCATTAAAAATCAGCGGCCCGCTAAACGCAAGATTAACTTCCTGTAAACTGATAAACGCCATTTTATAACTAACCTTTTTATTGTTATTGAGGTTTAAGAAATAGGGAGCAAAAGGAAAGATTGCCGTACTATATATCTTCAGTCATTCTGAATCCGCTATTGATTTGGTTATTTATAAGGCAAATTTTTGACTCTTTTAGATTGCTCCAAAAAATTATCTCTTGAAACAATCGGCCTTTTTATTCTTTTTTCCAATTGTTTTCTGGCATTGCCGGCAATATCTCCTCCGGCCTTGGCATCGCTTTTAAGCTTCGGCACACCTTGCGAATCTTCAGTGCGATGAATTTCGGTAGTTGACCTTTCTCCAAGCATTGTAAAGATAAGCTCAAAATCATCCATATGGTCACGCAGATTTTCACGTTTTAACCGTTTTATCTTCTTATACTGGCCAGGCGTAATCCCAAAGGTAGCTTTTGATATTTCTGAAGTTAAAATTTCGTAATCCTTTTTTTCTTGCGCACCGCGTTTCTGCCATTCATCCGTAAGTTCTTCACGAATAGCAATACCGCGCATACGTTTTTCAATCCAGCTATCGGGATATCCTTTGAGTTTATAGAGCATCCTTGTCCGTTTGGTTGCCAACTCCGGATTCTCAATTTCCTGCACTCGCTCATAACCAACTTTAGCCAACCAACGTTTAAACGGCTCTGCTTTGGGAGATGGTATTGACTGAATAATACGAAAAACTCCTTCTGTATTAGCGCAATTCATCTTTTGCTTTCCACCTTCTGTGTGAATTTCAAGGGTATGTACAATTTGTACCCACCCTTTAGCCAGTTCCGGATCTCTTTGTTTCATTCTTTGAACATACTGCTTAGGATCACCTGAATCAATAAGAGCAATAACTACATCTTCAATCACAAACCACCATTCATTATTATAAATGACTTTCCGTATCCCTTTTCCTTTAAATACCGCCATCTTCGTCTCCATGCTATCCTCCTTTTCCTGCGTTATTATTATCCTCTTACTACAACTGACGCAAGAAAAGGCAAAATCTAACAGAAAATTTCTATATATCTTCAGTCATTCTAAGCTCACAACTGATTATGTATACATCCCCCCGTCATTCTGAGCCACCTGTTCTTCCGTCATTCTAAGTCCGCCATCCTCCTGTGTCATTGCGAGGAGTCCGCCAACGCCCTGTGGCGGACGACGAAGCAATCTAATTGACGCCCTACTTAAATACTTATCTCCTCCCCCACCATACCCACCCAAACAAGCGCACAAAAAAATAATACAACCCCGCAAACCTAAAACCATCCCTTTTTAAAATAGCATAAAACTCTCTATCAACTTCCTTACGCTTAATAAATAACCTAACCTTTTTGCTAAATTGATAGAATACATCATGAACTAAAGAAGCATAATAAGTTTTACTCTGCCCAGTGCCAAAATTCAACACCGCCTCAGGAACACCAATATAAATATCTTTTATTTTAAACTTAGGACTGCACCCATCCCAAGCATACCCTTGGGAATTTGTTCCCTTTATAATAATCGCGCCATCCAGAGCCAACTTAACCCACTCATTCTCAAATTCCCGTCCGGTTATTGAGGATTGATACCGATAATTTTCTCTAATGCAATATATGTAGACGGACATTTAGATTACTTTTAACGAATGAACAACCTAGAAGCCTCACTTAGTCTTATTTTACTAATGAGACTTTCTTTTTAATTCTTCTTCATGCCACTTATCTAAGTGACTTGCTTTTTCTAGCTGCTTTGCACATGAATCAGTAATACCGAGTATCAATCCAATCTGTTGGTATGAAAGACCTTCTTTGTGTAATTGCAAAATAATATTTCTTCTGCGAAACGCGGTTTCGCTTGGGACTCCTTGCTTAGCAACAATTCTTAATGATTTTTCTTTCTGATCCTCTGTCTGGTAAAACATCGGCGTTCTATAAAAATCACCCTCATAATGATCCCAACCCAAAAGATGCGAAACTAAACTAATTAATTTACCAATTATATCAATATCGTTATTATTATTTTTAGAACAATATTTTAATTCTCTCTCTATACTATCAAGATCAGCATTCAAATTTTCTCGGAAGAGTTCATCCGTGGTAACTATCTGATTTATTCTCTTTCTAATTTTGTTCATAAAATTTTTACACTCTTTCTTAAAGAAGGAACAGTTCTGAAACGCGCTTGCCATTCCATGCCGCTTATTCATACCATAAAGTTCCCAAGCAGCCATCTCCATTTGCAAAGAGTAATGGAAACGTTCTTGTTTTATTTTTTTACTTTTCTTCATAATTATTTTATTGAGACTTAATTCTGAAAACATCAATTTTTTATCTAGCGAAACACTTTAAAAACTATCAATTTTGCAATTCTGTGGACCCAAAATTCCCTTTACCTATCTTTTGCCCAAGGTAGCAGTAGCCAGAATATGGAATAAATCTTCTTCCTTCCTTAAACCGTCCAAAACGCGTTTAAACATATATGCATCAGCTCTATTTGTTTTTTCTTGCAACATTAACAATTTAGCCAAGAGTATCAAAAATCTTACGCTATACTCTCCCTTTTCGCTTAACTTCTGGAATTTTCCTATTTCCACTCTACTAATATTCAGCATTCCTTCAAGATCTAATGATTGCCTTTCAACTTCATTTTTAAGAGGAACGGTTTTATTCCAGATACTGACGAAAAAATCCATGAATTCTTTAGTTAAATCTCCATAAGATTGCATTTTCATCAAAATATCAACAGTCCAATGAATATGCTTCGGGGTTCTAATCCGAGACCACATCCTCTTATCCTTTGACTTCTGTCTATATTTTATCAATATATCAAGCGTACTCAATGTACCCCGATAGACAGCGATAATTGTAGAACCATTGACCTTAAACGTCTTTAAAGGTTGATGAATTAACCCCTCTCTTTTAAAACTCATATCTGGTAATTTTTCTTTAACCATTTTTAACCTCACCCAACAGCATACTTCTCAATTAATCGCACTACTATCCTTAAAGATGCCACTCTGTTCTTCCTTCCCTATTTTACGAAAAACAAATAGATGCTCATGCATAATGAGTAAGAAATCTTTTTCCTGCGCGTTCCAATACTTAGTTGTGGAACAATTATGCTGAAGCTTTATAATGTCTTCCTTGAGAATAAACCCAGCCTTAAGAAAACGGTTCATAACATTAAAGGCAAGCGGAACATAATGCCGCCTACGACGCGTATCTCCTATGAGGATTGCACAATATTTACCAGACTTGAGAACACGATAACATTCCAGAGCGACTTTTTCTATCTCATCACAAAATTTCGAAAGACTGTAAATTGCAGAGAGATCGCCTTCGATTTCTTTATCACCATATTTAATAATGTTTAAATATGGGGGATGAGTAGTAATTAAATCAATGCTTTCGCCTTCTACGGATTTTAGATCCCGGGCATCCCCGTGTTTAATGACCGACTCATAACATTTGTCACAATCAAATTTACATGATTCCTGAGCAAGTTTGATAACTTCGAGATGGATATCAAAACCTATTCCTCTCCGGCCCAATGATTTTGCTTCAATCATTGTAGTACCACTGCCAACCATTGGGTCTAAAACAGTGTCGCCTTCTTTAGAATAAAGCCGGATGAGATTATTGGGGATTTGAGGGGCCCAATTACCACGATACTTAGCGTTATGCGTTAACCATTTACCGCGATTGGGGAATGACCATACTGTTGTAGTCTGAAGCTCTAAATCATCCTGCTCGCACTTGTTTTCCATTTATGCTTTTTTGAGTGGTAATCCAAGCCATGCCATAGGAAGCTCATTAAACCTATAGTGACAATTCACGCTATGTATATAATCTAATACATCTTTATATTCCGGTTTTCTGAACCAATCATTTAAAACATAAACATATTCTACTTTTAACCCAAGTGAAGAAACCAGCTTAAAATACTGTTTACGCTTAAAGTCACAAGTCTGTAATTTCTCATCAACTGAACCACCAACTTGTTGATACTTAACCTCAATAATAAATAGGGTTTCACGGACAATAACCAATAATGCGTCATCGGGCAAAAGTCTCTTTGCAATCATTTTTTTCCAATCAACATTAGACTCGGTTAAAAATTTATAAAATTCATATTTCCTAAAACATCTCGCAACCAACTTCCCCTCAAAGAAAACTCCCTTTCCGGATTTTCCCAGGGCTGTTTTAACTTCATAGCCTGCAATATCGCCAATAAGCTGCTGAAAATCAACTTTTCTTTCAAAATGCAGGCCTGTTAATGTTTTTGCTCCGCCTAAACCACCAGTTTTCATACATAGCTCCTTATCAATGTTCAAATACCTTTGATTTAATAATTCATGACCAGAATCTCGTTAATCTCGCTCCGTTTTGAAGCATCACAGTTTATCATTCTTCGAGCTTTTAGACGCTCAATGCGAAAACCACTATATAGCTTATCAAAAAAATTATCGTCCTTATCCTCATTCTTAGGGTCAGAATTGCTAAGCATAAGTTTTACGCCATTAATGTTATTTAACTTTTTAAACACAGCAGAAAGACGTTGCTGTTCACTATCATTAAACTCACTGGCAGAATATGAAGTAAAATTGGATGTTTTATTCAAAGGCCTATACGGGGGATCGAAGTAAACAAAAGATGATGCTTTGATTTGCCGCTCGACTACGCCGAAATCATCATTAGTTATTACTGCTCCCTGCAAAAGCTCACTTACTGCCCTAAGATTATCATCATTACAAATGGTTGGATTTTTATACCTGCCGAAAGGAACATTAAAATCTCCCTTGGAATTAACCCTGTATAATCCATTAAAACAAGTACGATTTAAAAAAATAGTTGATGCGGCTCGATTAAGATAATTCTTAACCTGAGAATGCTTAAAATCTATATTCTTTCTCGTAACATTATACTTGTGCCTAATTTCATAATATAATTCTTCTTGGGCTACACTATCAAAAGAATAATATTTTTTCTCCAATGCTCGCAACGACTTAATTACTTTCTCAACACTGTTTTGGATTGCCGCATAACACAAATATATATCAGGGTTAAATTCGTTAATAAAAGCGTCTTTCAGTTTACAATTTTGTTTGACCCAGAAAAAAACAGCTCCGCTGCCTAGAAATGGCTCATAATAATGTTTAATAATCCCCTTGCCGTTTAGTTCCAGAGGAAAATATGTCTTAAATTGGTTGAGGAGCTGCCCCTTACCTCCTGCCCATTTTAGAAACGGCTTAGCTTGCTTTAACGCCGTAATCATTCTATATTCCATGAATTATTGAGTACATAATAAATTAAGTTCGATCGAACGTGGTTTTCTATTCTTTTTAAGATCTTTTTTTCCAGACGGAGTCATAAGAACAATGGCATCGTAACCTAGGAATTTAGCTCTCTCAAACATCTTAGCGTCTAAATCTATCCTTTCCTGATACCAGAATTTTTCATTCTCCAATTGGTCAAGCAATTGCATATTATGCCCATTCGGGAACAATTGCATAAGAATTTCTCGTTCGGAAAAACCATAGATAGGATTAGAAATGAATACACTCTCAGGAGTATCACTTGGCCTTCCATAAAATTCTGCCTGTTGATAAGTCGATGCCAAAAACTTACCACGTTTACTATATGCCCTGGAATCCTGAGGCGGCACATGCCACCATTCAGATTTATTTATTTTATCAACGATGATTTCTTTTATACAAGCTTTCATGATTAACCCCATATTACAAATTTACGAATAGAACGAGCCTAAAAACAAAAAACCTCCGCTCTTTTTAGCGAAGGTTTGGATTATTTTAACGTGGCAGATTCCCCCTTCAAACGTACCACACCTGACTTTCATTTTTGATTCTATCATTTTATTTTACTCAGTCAATCATTATCTTTCTATGTGTTTTATTATACCATGGAATCGAAAAAAGAAAACGCTAGAACAGTTTCCGGGTAGCAGTAATGTTCCAAAAAGATTGCTTCGTCGTCCGCCACAGAACGTTGGCGGACTCCCTCAGAATGACGACGGAATACGGAATAGGGACAGTCCCCTTCGGGGACAGTCCCTATTTGATATGCTGTTTGATCACGCTTATGAACTGATCGGCGTAGGTTTTTAGTTTGTGTTCACCGACCCCGAAGACCTCGGAGAAGGCTGCTCGGGTGGTGGGCTTGCGGGTGGCCATATCCTTTAGCGACTTGTCGCCGAAGATGATGTAGGCGGGGACGCCTTGTTTTCTGGCTAATTCGGATCGTTTGGCGCGGAGTAATTCGAATAATTCCTCATCCACCCCGGCGAAATCTTGGGCTTTTTTGGCTTTTTGGCGGGCGCTGATGGCTTTCTTTTTCTCAGCGACTAGTGGCTTGGCTAATATCGGAGCCACCTCTCCGCTTAGAAGTTTCTGGCCAAAATCAGTTAAACCAAGAGTATCATATTCGCCCTGACGTTCCAAGAAACCCTGGCCGATAAGCTGTTCGATCAGGTAGCGGATAAAATTAAGCGTTTGGCTAGACATTGTACCAAAATTTGGATGAGCATCGTGTCCCCATCTCGTGATCTGGTCGGTGATGTTTCCTTTTAAAACATTAGCTAGGTATCCGGCGCCAAAACCCTGGTCATCGCCGTATCTAACGGTGGCGACACAATTAAGTATTGTTTGGCCCAGCTGCAACGGATCATCAACCATATCCACTTCGCCCAGGCAATAATCACAGGCCTGACAAGTTGGCTGCTGATATTGCTGGCCAAAGTAATTGACGAAAACTTTATGCCGGCATTGGGGCTGAGTGCAAAAATTATACATAATCCTTAATTTATCCAGCATGACCTGGCGATTGGCAGACTGTTTGGAGAAAAATTCCCAGACTCGGAAATCTCCCCCTCCGTAAAACATGTAGCAGTATGAAGGCAAACCGTCCCGGCCGGCGCGTCCGGTTTCCTGATGGTAATGCTCGATACTCTTGGGCATAGCGGCGTGAATTACAAAACGGATATCCGAACGGTCGATGCCCATGCCAAAAGCTACAGTGGCGACGATAATATTGACTTCTTCGCGGATAAAACGCTCCTGGTTGGCATGACGCTCTTCGTCGGTTAGCCCTGCGTGGTAAGGCAAATTTTTATATCCTAATTTATTTAGCTTTTGGGAAATATCATCCACGTCTTTGCGGCGCAGGCAATAAATGATCCCGGCTTCTTTAGAATGCTTCTCTAAAACTTCAGTCAGCTGAGGAATAATACTCTGCCGAGGCATAACCCGATAGGCCAGATTGGGACGGTCAACTGAGGCGATGTTGATCCGCGGGCTAACGAACCTAAGCTGGCTAAGAATATCTTCCTGGACTTCTTTGGTGGCGGTAGCGGTAAAAGCATGAATATTTATTCCCGGGAAATTATCTTTGATATTACCGAGCTGGCGGTATTCATCCCGAAAATCATGGCCCCAATGGCTAATGCAATGCGCTTCATCGATCACAAAGAATGACAAAGTGGCTGATCTTAATAACTCCATAGTCTCTTCAGTTTGCAGGCGTTCAGGAGAAATATACAAAAGTTTAATCTGACTGTCGCGGATACGCTCGATCACCGCGCGCTGCTGGCTGGCGGTCTGACTGGAGTTAAGGCATTCGGCGGAGATACCCATATCTTTAAGGCCATCGACTTGATCCTTCATTAGAGAAATTAGGGGTGAGATAACTACTGCCATACCATCCTTTAACAAAGCCGGAAGCTGAAAACATAGCGATTTGCCGCCGCCGGTGGGTAGGATGGTCAAGGTTTCCCGCTCATCGAGAATGGCCAAAATAGTATCCTCCTGCCAAGGCCGAAACTGGGTGTAACCCCAGTAGCTCTTGAGGCAAGCGGACATTTCGTTAGAGATGTAATTGGGTTGAGGCATAGTGAATCAGGTTATTCTTAAGCCAGTTGTAAAACGTGTGTTGTGGCTATTCTTTCAGCTTTAGTTTTCGGTTTTACGGTGATCTCGACGTCATTACCTAATAAATTTAATAGCTGGAAAAGATGATCCAGAGAAAACATACTAAGCTTACCATTGACTAAACAGGAAACTTTGGACTGAGGAATCCCTAAAAGCTTAGATGCTTGTTTTTGGGTCAGGCCGCGTTTTTTGATGATTCCCGCAATGAGTAACATTATCTCAGCCCGAGCTTGGACTCTTTCGGGAAAAGCAAGCCCGATGTCCGCAAAAACATTACCACTTCCTTTATGAATATTTTTATTAATGCTCATAGTAAATACCCCTCATTTATAATATATATTATACTCTTCTTCTACTGTTCGTAAACGCTGTTTAATTAAATTAATATCTTGTTGTGGCGTTTTAATACCGTGTTTGGACTTTTTTTGAAAACAATGCAACACATACAGCGCATTGGAGAATTTCACGGTATAAACTGCCCGATACGTATTACCCTCAAAGTTCTCAACGATTTCCAAGACTCCGGCTCCACCAAACCCCCTCAAAGGCTTTGCCGCTTCCGACTTTTCCCCTCTCTGAGCTACAAAGAGCGCATAACCGATGTCTAAACGTACTTCTTCCGGAAAATCCTTAATATCTTCTTGAGATGAACCTACAAAATTCAATTTCTTAATCATGCTTCTCTCCCTTAAAATATACCATATTTGGTATATTATGTCAAGGTTATTAACTTGCTACTACAATAGACGAAGGAAGTGGTAAAATCTAACAAAATAAAAAAGGGACAGTCCCTTGTGGGACGGTCCCTCCTATACTGACTTTATTAGATTGCTTCGTCGTCCGCCACTGAAACGTTGTCGGACTCCTCGCAATGACACTGGTGCTATTGCGAAACCGTTAATTACTTCTTTTTCTTATCTTTACCTAGAATATCTTTTAATTCCACCATAAACTGGCCGACGTCTTTGAACTGGCGGTAGACTGAGGCAAAACGTACGTAAGCGACATCATCGATTAATTTGAGCCTCTCCATTACCAGTTCACCGATCCGGCTTGCTGAAACCTCCCGGTCGCTCTTTTTCTGGATGGCACGCTCAACCTGCGTAACTACATCCTCCATCCTATCAACACCCACCGGCCTTTTTTCGCAGGCGCGGATTATTCCGGCTAATATTTTTTTGCGGTCAAATGCCTGACGGCGGCCGTCTTTTTTAATCACCAGCAGAGAATTCTCTTCAATATATTCATAAGTAGTGAAGCGCTTACCGCACTTTAAGCATTGCCTCCTGCGCCTGACCGCCGATTCTTCACCGGTAGCGCGGGAATCCACAACTTTATCTTCTTTAAATCCGCAAAACGGGCATCTCATATTTTTTGTATTTGTGTCATTGCGAGGAGCGACAGCGACGAAGCAATCCTTTAAAAGATTGCTTCGCCCTTCGGGCTCGCAATGACACTGTCATATTTCTGGTAATCAAGCTGTTGCTATTTTCCTTACTTTAATTTTTGCCTGGTTCAATAACCCAATCGCCATTTTATCCGGATAACCTTGGGTAATCACAATCTCTTTTATTCCGGCGTTAATTAGCATTTTGGCGCAAATAACACAAGGCTGGGTAGTGGCATATAATGTGGCGCCTTTGACACTTATTCCGTGCAATGATGACTGGATAAGCGCGTTTTGCTCCGCATGCAGCGCGCGACAGAGTTCATGGCGCTCTCCGGATGGAATATTTAATTTCTGGCGCAGGCAGCCGATTTCAATGCAGTGCTTGAGGCCGCTAGGCGCTCCGTTGTAACCGGTAGCCAGAATTCTTTTGTCTCTTACTAAGACTGCCCCCACGCTGCGGCGCAAGCAGGTTGACCTTTTAGAAACAAGCTGAGCCATCTCCAAAAAATATTCATCCCAGGTCGGCCGCACCCTATCAATGTTTTGCCGGCCCTCCGCCAACGCCTTAGTGGCGGATGGACGCTTATGTATTATTGTTTTCTTTTTCATCTTTATAACAGCTCCGGATATAATGGAAATTTCTTGGTTAAGGCAATGGTCTCTTTTTTAATCTGCGCTAATTTTTGCAGGTCTGTTTGATTTTCTAAGGCATCATTGATTAAAGAGGCAATTTTCTGCATTTCTTTCTCTTTCATTTTACGCGTGCTTACCGCCGCAGTTCCTAAGCGGATACCGCTGGTAACTAGCGGGCCTTTTTCATCAAATGGAATCAAGTTTTTATTTACCGTAATATTAACTTCACCCAAAATCCTTGAGGCATCTGCTCCGGTAGTATTTTTGGCGTTTAGATCTACCAGCATCAAATGCGTGTCCGTACCTCCTGAAACAATACGAAAACCTTTTTTTTCTAACGCATTAGCTAGCTCCGCGCAGTTTTTAACCAACTGAATCTGATATTGTTTAAATTCAGGGGTTAGGGCTTCGGCAAATGCCACAGCTTTTGCCGCAATTACATGCATTAGAGGCCCACCTTGAATTCCGGGAAAAATTTGGCTGTCAATTTTTTTGGCAAACTCTTTTTTACATAAAATAAAACCTCCGCGCGGACCACGTAGAGTTTTATGTGTAGTGGAAGTTACAAATTCAGCATACGGCACAGGTGACGGATGAATTCCGGCTGCGATTAAGCCTGCGATATGGGCCATATCCACGAAGAGGTACGCCCCGACGCTATCTGCGATCTGGCGGAATCTTTTAAAATCAATAGTCCTGGGATATGCTGATGCGCCTGCTAAAATCATTCTTGGCTTATGGATTTTGGCTAATTCCTGAATTACGTCATAATCTAAAGCTTCAGTTTTCTTATCTACCCCGTAGCCAACCATCTTAAAAAATCTACCGGAAAAATTATGCGGATGGCCGTGAGTAAGATGGCCTCCGGCAGCTAGATCCATAGCTAATACTGTGTCACCCGGATTTATCGCCGCAAAATAAACTGCCATATTGGCTTGTGAGCCGGAATGCGGTTGGACATTTACATGCTCTGCGCCAAATATTGTTTTAGCCCGTTCTATTGCTAGAGTTTCAACAATATCAACGTTTTCGCATCCTCCGTACCAGCGCTTACCCGGGTATCCTTCGGCATATTTATTGGTTAACACCGAGCCCTGCGCTTCTAACACCGCCAGCGACGTAAAATTCTCCGAGGCAATCATCTCCAAATTATCATTCTGTCGCCTTATTTCTTTTTGGATTGCAGCGTAAACTTGCGGATCTGTCTTCTTTAAATGTTTCACTTTGCACAACTCCTTGTCTACCTAGACAACACCGGCGCAATTCCACTTAGCGCCGGGTGTCTACGCGTATGTTTTTATCAATCTGGTTAATTAATTTTAATCTTTTAAGATGTCTTCCTCCTAAAAACTTAGTATTAAGCCATGCCGAAATAATCCTCTTTGCCAAATCCGCTTTCACAAAAGCTGAACCCAGCACCAAAACATTGCTATCGTTATGCTCCCGACTTAATCTGGCTATAGTAATATTATGGCAAAGCGCAGCGCGCACACCCGGTAGACGATTAGCAACAATAGAATTACCGATTCCGCTTTTACAGATTAGTATTCCTCTGGTAGATTTACCCTCGGATACATCTTTAGCCAGCTCATACGCAAATACAGGATAATCGCAACGCTCTTTGGAATAGGTTCCCAAATCTTTTACGCCGATTCCTTTTTTCTCAAGAAAATTTTTTAGTTTTTCTTTTAAAGTAAACCCGGCATGATCCGAAGCAATTAATATTTTACTCATATAATTTTACTTATCCTTTCTACAGCGTCTTTAATGGTATAGAAAATCTCCTGATAAAACTCAAAAGACCCTCCTATTGGGTCGGCAATATTCAAGTTACTGTCATTTATTCTAGCAAATTCCTTTAATAAAAAAAGCCTATTTTTAACCTCTGGCGCAAGCTGTAAAATCCTCTCTTCATGTATTTTTTCCATCACCAAAATAATATCCGCTCCATCAACTAATTCCTTAGTTACTCTTTTGGTGCGATGATCACTGACATCTATACCATCTTTTGCCAGTACCTCACGTGTTTCTTCACTGGCACCCATACCCTCAAGCGCCATCATTCCGGCTGAACTTACCTCCACATCAGTCCTGCCCTGTTTTGCTAAAAGTTTTTTTAAATACGCTTCGGCCATTACCGAGCGGCAGGAATTGCCGGTACAGACAAAAAGTATTTTTTTGGATTTCACAGCTGCCATTATCTGGTCATCTTTTATCGCACCGCTTCGCAGTATCTTTAATGGCTCAACGGTTAAATCAACTACCGTAGATTCTACTCCTAATTTCGTTTGGCCAGCATCGATGGCTAAATCCACCAAGCCATCCAAATCTTTAATTGCCTGCGCAAAATCAACCGGCGCAGAATGATCAGAGATATTTGCAGAAGGGCATGCCAGCGGAACCTGGGCTTCATAAATAATCTCTAAAACAACCTGATTATCTGGCATACGTAACCCAATCTTGCCTCCCTTAACTGCATTTAATATAATTGTCAACGGCCCCGGCCAAAATTTACGCATTAGTTTATATGCGGCTAAGGGAATATCCCGGGCAAGCTCCTCTACCATCTCATTATCCGCAACTAGTAACGCAAAAGGTTTATCCTTAGGCCGCTGCTTAACTTCATAAAGCCTATCCAGCGCATTATTGTTTGAAGCGCTAGCAGCAACTCCATAAACAGTCTCTGTAGGGATAATCACCAATCCGCCACTAGTTATAACTTTAGCTGCCTCTTTAATATGCGCCTCATCAAGTAAAACAGGATTGATTTTTATAACTTTTGTCAGGCTCATAATTTGATTTTAGTCTGCTTAATTTTAAGGCGCATCTGCTTTTTGTAATTAAGAAGCTTGGCTTGGATTTTAGTATCACTTATGCCAAGTATTTCTAACGCGAAAAGTGCCGCGTTCTTTGCTCCGCTCTTACCAATAGCCATGCAGGCAACCGGAATTCCCGGAGGCATCTGCACGGTTGATAAAAGTGAATCCAGGCCTTTTAAATTTTTGGTTTCAATAGGTATACCAATAACCGGTAAAATTGTATGCGCAGCCACCACTCCGGCCAAAGCCGCAGACATTCCGGCAGCAGCAATAAAAACTTTTATTCCTTTATCAGGAGCTGCCTCTACATATTGGGCCACCTCTTTAGGCGTCCTGTGCGCGGATAAAATCTTAGCCTCAAAATCAACTTTAAATTCTTTTAATACCTTAATTGTTTCATTCACCGTCTCCAGATCCGACTGGCTGCCCATAATTATGCTTATTTTACTCATAAGAACCTCCTATAAATCTGGTGTCATTGCGAGGAGCGACAGCGACGAAGCAATCTTTTATTAGATTGCTTCGTCCGCCTTCGGCGGACTCGCAATGACACAGATACTTAGAATTTTACTGCTTTAGATCCTATATCTTTTCTAAAATGCATTCCTTCGAAATTTATTTTTTCTACCGCCGCATACGTTCGATTGATGGCATCCTTAATTGTGGCGCCTAAACCGGTTACTCCTAAAACTCTACCGCCGCTGGTTACAATTTTATTTCCGACTTTCTTGGTTCCGGCATGGAAAACAATTACGTCATCTAACTTAGCAGCCTGATCAAGCCCGCTGATTTCTTTATCTTTAGTATAATTACCCGGATAACCTGCGCTGACACAAACCACACAAACACAGGCACGGCTGTCCCATTCCAAAGTCCTTATTTTTGAAAGTTTCCCCTGGCTAGTTGCTAACATTACCTCTACTAAATCTGATTTTAATCTGGGTAATATTGCCTCAGTTTCAGGGTCCCCGAAGCGAACGTTGAACTCTAAGGTTTTTAGTCCATCCTTAGTCAACATTACTCCGGCGTACAACACTCCCCGGTAATCTATTCCCTCTTTAGCCAAGCCATCAATGGTAGGATAAATTATTTTCTTCATTATCTCTTTAAAAAGATCCGCTGTAACTATAGACGCAGGTGAATAAGCGCCCATTCCGCCGGTGTTAGGCCCTTGGTCATTATCAAATACTCTTTTGTGGTCCTGTGCCGATGCCAAAGCCACCACCTCTTTTGAATCTGTAATTACAAGGATAGATGCTTCTTGGCCTGTAAGGCACTCTTCAATAATTATTCTTTTGCCGGCATCACCGAAAACCTTATCCTGCATCATCGCCGTCACGGCATCTTTTGCCTCATCAACGGTTTTAGCCACAACCACGCCTTTGCCCGCGGCCAATCCATCTGCCTTAACTACGCAAGGCGCGCCGATCTTCTCAATATATTTTTTTGCCTCATCAGCACTATCGAATATTTTAAAATTAGCTGTGGGCACTTTATATTTTGCCATCAGCTCCTTAGAAAAAATCTTGCTTGCTTCTAAATTCGCAGCTAACTTATTTGGACCAAAAATTGCCAGATGCGCTTTTTCAAACTCATCGACAATCCCTAATGATAAAGCTACCTCCGGCCCGACTACGGTCAAATCAATTTTTTCTTTTTGCGCAAATTTAAGTAGACCAAACACATCTTCAGCTTTTATATCAATGCATTCGGAAAGCTGGCTGATCCCGCCATTACCGGGAGCGCAGAAAATCTTATCCACTAATTTTGATTGGCTAATCTTCCAGACTAACGCATGCTCTCTGCCACCAGAGCCTACTACTAAAATCCGCATTTACTTATCCTCTCTTTGCCCACGAGGGCACACCCGCGCAAATCTCCCTACAAGGGGACACCGGCCCAATTCCATTAAGGGCCGGGTGCTATAAACGCGGGGTACTGTCTACTTCTATCTCATCAGAAGACTTTAAAGTCAGCGCAAAAACATCAGAAAATGGCCGATCCCCTATCCAGCTATCTGTAATCAATATATTCTTTACCTGTGCCGAAGGCGCAGGATTAATAAAACTAATGTGATACATATTGCAATTTTTACGTACCGGATTTTCACCCAGAGACTTAATTCGCGCATTACCCTTAAGCCATGTACCAGGGCCAATGTGAAACCAATCCCAGTAAACCGGAACAGATTGTTCTTTATAAGTACCATCCTCGTAAATAAAAATTATCATAAGCACAGCATAAAAATATTTGTCTCCATATAAACGCATTGATGCATCGTGTTCATAACTATTACTATAATTACCTCCCGCCAAAAGATGCACCTCATCAACCTTTATCCCACTATGTATCGGTAGGCTAAACATATTGTCATATTCAAGATTAAGCCTTCCGTAATCTTGCCAATCGCCAGGCCCAGCAACAAGAAATTTTATTCCATCGTATTGCAAATATTTATGGGCAAATTTATTCGGCCCTGCGCCCTGCAGGCTGAAATTATCGCGGTTATCTTTGGTAAGAAAATAGTAATCCCCTTGCTTTTCCCAATTTCCTGCCCATAACAATACAGTCGAAAACAGAATCATTACTGCGGCACAAAAGATATTCTTGAATGCTTTCTTCATCATTTAAATCTTATCCACATACTTAAATCAAAAAGTGATTTTATTAAAAATGATTTTAAGAACATAATCGCAAGAATTACAATTATGGGAGAAATGTCGATTCCAAACCTAAAATTTAAAGGCAGGCGCCTTCTTATCGGTTCTAAAATCGGCTCGGTTACTTTATAAAGAAACTGCACAATAGCATTACCCGGATCAGGATTTACCCAACTAACCAACGCCCGGATAATCACTAACCAGTATATTATAGTTAACAAAACTTCCAGGATGTTGGCAGCTGCGGATATAAAATTAGACAGTATAAACATTATGTAAGCCCCGGTATATTGAAACCAGTAACATCCTTCATTTTCTGTGCCGCCACTTCCTGCGAACGCTTGATTGCGCGGTTAAAGGTATCTTTTAATGAACTATTCAGGCGCCCTTTTTCTGATTCTCCGAGATTATCTTTAATTATGACCTCTTTTACTTCCTGAGAGCCATTCATGGTAATTTTAACCACACCATCCGAGCTTTGAATATCAAAACTCATGTTATCCAATTCCCGCTTTACCTCCTGCATCTTCTTCTGCATCTCAAACAAACCCTTCATTTTGTCAAACATGAGCATCCTTTCTTGAATTTAATAAAAATATAGAAGCCGATGATTCCAATGCTATCAATCAAAACATCGACCGAGGAACAATATCTACCCACAACAAAATACTGATGGATCTCATCCAATATAGCATAAATCAACGAAAAAGCAGCCGGATGTATAAAAAGGCCAAGTTTATCTATATTGAATGAACCCTTAAATGCCCTATACAGAAAAAAAGTTAAAATAAAATATTCGCTAATATGCGCTAGTTTTCTTAAGAAAAAATCATACTCAAGATTTGTCTTTAAGTCAGGAATATTCGAGAAATAAAAAATAGCTCCCGCCCAAACTACTACCGGCCCCCATAACTTGAAAATTTTCACCAGATTACCCCATTTCCCGATTAGCTTGGAAACTGTTTCCAGGCTCTTATTAAGCCTTAATCATTACTAAAAGTATCTTGAAGCGTTCGATAGCTTTTAAAGAATGCGGTTTATTTGCAGGCATAATAATAACCTGCCCTGCTTTTAAAGAATGTTGCTTTCCAGTAATAGTAATTACTGCCTGACCATCAAAAATATAAACTAACGCGTCAAACGGCGCAGTATGCTCGCTTAACCCCTGCCCCTTATCAAAAGCAAAAAGCGAAACTGTCCCTTTGTCCTTCCTGATAATTTCCTTACTAACAACAGAGCCGTCTTGATAATCTACCAAATTATTTAGGCTCCCAACTTCTTCGATAATATTCATCATTGTTTTATTCCCTCCCCCTTGTGGGGAGGGTTAGGAAGGGGGAATTCTTCAATCTCCCCACCCCTAGCCCCTCCCACAAGGGGAGGGGAATTTATTCAGATTATTTCTTCTCTTCTTTATTCTTTATCGGTAAAAAGCCGGCCATTTCGCCGATTACGTTGACTAGCTCAGTATTTGCCGGGATAACAATTTTGGCATTATTCACTAATGACTTCTCAACCGCTTCCAGCTTACGTAGCACCTGCGCATTACCTACAAAATAATGCTCTGCTGCTTCGTTAACTAGCTTAATCGCTGCAGCTTCACCTTCTGCCTCTAATATGCGCGCCTGCTTAATTCCTTCGGCTTTCTTAATCTCCGCCCTCTTCTGTCCGTCAGCAGCGGTTTCAGTGGCCGTAGCGTAATCGATTGCCGCGATTTTCTCGTTTTCAGCCTTTACCACTTTATTCATTGTTTCTTGAACATCTTTAGGCGGATCAATTTCTTTTAATTCAGTCCTTACAATCTCCAAGCCCCAACTAGCGGTTTCTTCGCAAAGAGTTTTATGCAATTCAGCGTTAATTTTTCCTCTTTCGCTGTTTGCGGATTTTAAAGTCAAAGTGCCGATAATATTTCTCAATGTAGTACGCGCTAAATTTACAATCTGCCACTGATAGTTATTTACGCTATACTGGCAATTCTTAACATCGGCTTCATCCGCCTTGACTTTGAAATATACCTGAGCATCGACTTTGGCGTTTAAGTTATCGTTAGTAATAATTTCCTGCGGCTCAGCATCAACCATCTGCTCAGTGATATTAATCTGATAGATAACTTCAATTATCGGAAATACCCAATTAAATCCGGGATTGGCAAAACGATTGTACTTACCAAACCTTTCCACTAACCCGCGGTGCGTAGGGCGCACAATTCTAATTCCCATTAAGAAAATTACGAATACAGCAACAATTATCATTCCTAGTAAACCCATCTCTCTCCTCCTTTGTGATCAAGTGACTGTCACGTTTTTTGTGACTGTCACTAGGAAATTACTATTAAACTATTTCTACGGATTTATTTCCTTTGACTGCTTTGCCAATAATCCAAGATTTTAAGTTTAGCTCGGATAATTTTTTCATTATCACGCTGGCTGAAATCTGTTTAACAATTAGAACTAACCCAATACCCATGTTTAAAGTATGATACATCTCCTTATCTTCGATATTGCCTCTACTTTGAATAAGGCGGAATATCTCCGGTACCCTCCAGGAATTTTTCTCAATATGCACATTGATATTTTTTGGCAGTATGCGGCTGATCTTATCGTAAAATGCGCCACCCGTTATATGGCTGATTCCGTGTACCGACTTACCATGCGTACGCAATAGCTCAAGGATGGGTTTAACATAAATTCGCGTAGGCTTAAGTAGTTGGGCGGACATCCTTTTAAGCTCAAGAGGCCCAAAAACTTTTCTCACCAAAGAATAACCATTAGAATGCAGGCCGCTAGAAGCGATGCCAATTACTATATCACCGACCTCAATATTATCACCGTTAATGATTTTATTCCGCTCTACAACCCCCACACAGAAACCGGCAATATCATATTCACCCTTCCGGTACATCCCGGGCATCTGTGCTGTCTCTCCGCCGATTAAAGAGCATCCCGCCTCAACGCAACCATCATTTATCCCTCTAACTACATCTAGTAAAACTCCTTCCTTAACTTTAGTAAAAGCAACATAATCTAAGAAAAATAATGATTCTGCTCCGGTACAAAGGATATCATTCACATTCATTGCCACTGCGTCAATGCCCACGGTATCATGCTTGTTGGCTAATTTCGCAATTACAAGCTTTGTCCCCACGCCATCGCTTGATGAAACCAGAACCGGATCCTTGTATTTATTTTTATCAAATTTAAAAAAACTACCAAAACCTCCAATATCCGTTAATACTTCTTTGCGGAATGATTTACGCACTAAAGGCTTTAGTTTTGATTTAAAGTTGCTTGCGCTTTTTATATCTACTCCGGCATTTTTATAAGTTATCTTCATGTTTGCAGCTCCCCTTGTCCGCAGCAGCGTTTCTCTAAAGAAAATTTACTGTGCCTCTTTTCTGCCCGTACCGCGTATTTTCCCGTCCAGCAGGCAGCACAGTAGTTATTTTTAGAATGCCTAAAACAACTCAGCATCCCTTCTAAACTCAAATACCCCAAACTATCTACCTCAAGGTATTTACTGATCTTCTCTAATGTTTCATATTTATTGGCAATCAGTTCACTTGATCGGTGAAAATCAATTCCGTAAAAACACGGGAAACGATGCGCCGGACAGGAAATTCTCAAGTGGACTTCTTTAACCCCGGCCTTGCGCAGATTACGCACACGAATTTTAGAAGTAGTGCCGCGCACAATTGAATCATCAACAATAATAATGCGCTTACCTTTTAAAATATCTTTTAAAATATTAAATTTTACGCGCACCCCCATATCACGGGAATCCTGCGCTGGCTGTATAAATGTCCTGCCGACATAATGGTTGCGGATAATACCCATTTCCAGAGGAATTCCGGATTCCTGCGAGTAACCTAATGCCGCCGAGAACCCCGAATCCGGCACCGGCACGACAAAATCAGCATCTACCGGATGCTCTTTGGCTAATTGCGCGCCTAATTTCCTGCGCACCGTATGCACAACTTCGCCAAACACATAAGAATCAGGCCGCGAAAAATAAACATGCTCAAATGTGCAAAACGCACAGTGACTAGCAACTAATTCTTTCGGCTTAACTGATCTGATTGCGCCGTCTTTATGAATAAAGACGATTTCTCCAGGCTCAATTTCACGCACAAATTTTGCGCCGATTAAATCAAAGGCGCAGGTTTCAGAAGCAAAACACCATGATCCCCCTAATTTTCCTAAAGATAATGGCCGATAACCGTGCGGATCACGCATCCCCATCAGATAATCACTGTTCATCATTACCAATGAATACGCCCCCTTCACTCTCTTTAAAGCATAAATCAAACTATCTTCCAAACTACGCTTATTACTGCGCGCCATAAGATGAATAATTAACTCTGAATCAGTTGTGGTTTGAAAAATAGAACCGCTTCTCTCTAATTTTTGGCGCAGTTCAAATGAATTCACCAGATTTCCGTTATGGGCAATACAAATTGAACCGTTGGCATAATCAATTAAAAGCGGCTGGGCATTTTTTAAAACGCTTGAGCCGGTAGTAGAATAGCGCACATGCCCTACTGCTATATTTCCTTTTAAACGGCTCAAAACCTGTTCGCTAAATACATCACTAACCAGGCCCATATCTTTATGTATGGAGAGCGCGCCTTGATTATTGGCGACAATACCACAAGCCTCCTGTCCACGATGCTGCTGGGCAAAAAGTCCAAGATAGGTAAGCCATACCGCCTGTTTATTATTGGTTATGCCAAATAAACCGCAATACTCTTTAGGCTCATCATTATAAATTTTCTTTAGCATATTTCACCCCATTCTTAAAAATTTGTAAGCCATCGCCAATTTTAGATTTTAAATTCCAATTACGCGGATGCTGCCTGCTAAATATGTGCCTCTCCGGATGCGGCATGAACCCTAAAATTCTACCGGTTTCATCACAAATACCGGCAATATTTTCTGTTGAGCCATTGGGATTATCCGGATAGCCGGATAATTTACCCTGGACATTACAATACTGAAAAACTATCTGCTTATTTTTCTTCAATCTACTTAATAGATTCTTATCCTGGGTTATAAATTTTCCTTCTCCGTGGGCAACTGGCAGATAAATAATTTTTTTTAATCCCTCTGTCCAGATACATCTACCCGCCGGCAACAAATACACCCAACGGTCTTCAAACTTTCCGGAATCATTAATGATTAAGCTAGTATCCTGTTTTAATTCTTTACCTCCCGGTAATAATCCGCTTTTGACCAAAATCTGAAAACCATTGCAGATACCGATAATCAATTTTCCATCCTGGATAAACTTACGCAGGGAATCAGCAAGCTTAAATCTTAACTCATTGGCAAATATTTTTCCTGATGCGATATCATCGCCATAACTAAACCCTCCGGGTAATGCCAGAATATGAAAATCATCGAGGATCCTTGCGCCGCCGACTAAACTATTAATGTGCAATAATTGCGTTTGGGCTCCGGCGAGCGAAAAGGCTGCCGCAGTCTCATTATCGCAATTGGTTCCGGCGCTTCTTAAAACACAAACTTTAGCTTTTACCATTTTAACGGCTTCTTCCAAACCTCTTTCAATTCAGGTATTTCCGCATCCACACAAACTTTTCCGTCCAAACCATATATTTTAAAATTATTTTTAGCAGTTAGGCATCCTGCCAAGCCAAAAGAAGAACCTTTAAGAAGTTTTTCGAATTCTTTCTGCTTGGCCTTCTCTACCTCCACTACAAAACGTGAATTAGATTCGGAAAATAAGAGTACGTCATTTTGAGCCCGCCATTGATTCAGTGGCGGGCGAAGAATCTTAAAACGAGATCCTTCGCCTTTCGCTGCGCTCAAGGGCTCAGGATGACGGATAGTTTCAGCAAAAGGTACTTCCGATAGAAATATCTCCATCCCTAATCCACCACTAAAAGCCATCTCCGCCAAAGCCACAGCTAAGCCTCCATCAGAGCAATCATGCATCGCTTTAACCAGGCCTTTTTCGGTTGCTATGCTTAAAGCTGCAAAAGACTTTTTTGCCTCCTCATAATAAACTTTTGGCACGCTATTGCCCACTGCCTTGTATAAATCATAATAATGCGAACCCCCTAATTCATCGCGGGTTTTGCCGACAATGTAAATTAAATTACCTGCTTCTTTGGCATACATCGACACTGCTTTGTTTACATCATCCATTACGCTGATTGCCGAAATCAGCAATGTACCCGGAATTGGGGTAGATTTACCATGCACGCTGAATTCATTATAAAAACTATCCTTGCCGGAAATAAACGGTACCCCATATGCTTTAGCAGTATCATAACAACCATAGGCTGCGCGTACCAAGCCACCCAGGCGATCGGGCTTATCGGGATTACCCCAACAGAAATTATCCAAAATCGCTACCTCTTTTAACGAGCCACCGACACTAATGACCTGCCGCAAGGCTTCATCAATACAGCTAGCTGCCATCCAATAAGGATCGATAAAACCAAAACGGAAATTTATGCCGTTAGAAATAATAATTCCTTTATTAGAATCAAATAACGGGCGGGTTACACTGGCATCGCTTGGCCCATCATTTTGCAGTCCGACTAAAGGTTTGATAATTGAACCACCCTGCACTTCATGGTCATACTGGCGCACCACCCACTCTTTAGAGCAAATATCATAATGTGACAGCAGTTTTAATAAATCACCGGTAAAATTTTTCTTCCCAGTAATCTTTGGCTCTTTGTGTTTGCTTTGAATATAAACTGCGTCTTTGGCAATCTGTGGTATGCCTTCATGTAAAAATTGCATATCCAAATCACAAACTAAATTATCCTGATAATAGAGTTCTAATCTTTTGTTACCGGTAAATTCACCGATTACCGTAGCAGTTACATTTTCATTAGCAAATATGGCGGTTAATTTATCAATGTTTTCAGGTGGTACCGAAATAACCATCCTTTCCTGCGATTCAGAGATCCAGATCTCCATGTAGGACAAGCCGGAATATTTTAAAGGAACTTTATCTAAATTAACCCTGGCTCCTAATTCAGACCCCATTTCCCCTACTGCGCTGGATAATCCTCCTGCTCCGCAATCGGTAATGGCAGTATATAAATTCTGATCGCGCGCCTGTAAAATCGTATCCAAAACTTTTTTCTCTTCAATAGGATTGCCAATCTGCACTGCGCCACTTGAGACAGTTTCAGATTCATGAGTCAATTCACCTGATGAAAAAGTTGCTCCGTGTATTCCGTCGCGCCCGGTTGCCCCACCTACAACCACAATCAAATCACCCTTATTGGTTTGTTTAAAAGTTTTATCTTTAGGAATTATCCCTACTGTGCCGCAATAAACAAGCGGGTTACCCACAAAATCTTCATGGAATA
Source organism: Candidatus Omnitrophota bacterium (assembly GCA_028712255.1). Classification (NCBI taxonomy): domain Bacteria; kingdom Pseudomonadati; phylum Candidatus Omnitrophota; species Candidatus Omnitrophota bacterium. Next base: position 8,371 of record JAQTQJ010000001.1, on the reverse strand, counting down.
ATATTGCCCCGTTTACTGTGGGAATTCCCATTTTATTCCCATAATCACGCACCCCGCTAACTACCCCTTTCATTACCCGTTTAGGGTGCAATGAACCAACCGGGACCTTATTTAACGCTAAGTCCGGCGGCGCAAAACAAAAGATATCACTGTTGAGAATCGGTTTTGCTCCAAGCCCGGTGCCCATAGAATCACGGATTACTCCGCCGATACCGGTATTGGCGCCGCCAAAGGGCTCCAGCGCCGAAGGATGGTTATGCGTCTCAACCTTAAAACAAATATTATTTTCTTTATCGAACTTAATCACTCCAGAGTTATCCTTAAACACAGAAACACACCAAGGCTTATTTAATTCTTGAGTAACTTTCATGATTGTCGACTTAAGCAGGCTTTTGATGGCTCGATTACCAAGTTCAGGCGTAGCTTTACTTTCTTTATAAGCAATATTGCCGCGGAAGGTTTTGTGATAACAATGTTCAGACCAGGTCTGGGCAATTGTTTCTAACTCACAGTCAGTGGGATTGCGTTTAATCTTACGGAAATAATCCTGAATCTGACGCATCTCGTTTAAATTTAAAAAAAGTTGGCCTCTTTTACTTATCTCTAAGAGCTTAGTATCTTTTATTCCTAACAAATCCACCTTAATAAGATTAAACTGATATCCGGGTAAATACTTAGTATCCCCTTCAGATATACTGGGGCTAACTACATGCTGAATAAGTTTATTATAAAGAAGTTTTTCTGAAATAGTTTTTAACTGACTAGAGGAAAGCTTACCAAAGATGATATATTTTTTGGCGGTCTTTACCGAATCAACAGAAGTAATCCCTAAGTCTTTGATACCTTTTAAAACTGATGCCTCAACCGGATCCATTACGCCCGGATTATAGGCTACTTCTACTATATGTTGATTGGTTCTGGATAGGTTTTTTGAAACTTCAGATAAAATTTTATAATCCTGCGCTACCTTATCTGTTAAAAGCTCCTGACAAATACTTATGATTTGGCCTTCTGCAAGATTACCCTCTAGGATATAAGCCTGGATAAACTTTACTTCTTTTACGCTAGCAATCCCAAGATCAAGAATATCCCTGGCTACACCCTGGCCGACAGCGTCAAAAATACCGGGCTTATCCACTACTTCGATTTTATACTGCATATCTATTAACGAGGTTTAAAAAGGCAGGGTTAAATTATAATCCGACCCTTGAGAAAATTTTATTTACGTTGCGCAAGTAAAAATCTAAATCAAATATCTTATCGAGTTCTTTAGCGCTTAAATATTCGGCTGCTTCAGGTAAAGACAAAAGATTATCCTTAAAATTACCGCCGCCTTGCCAGGTTTGCATAGCTGCCCTCTGCACTAAATCATAAGCCTTGGTTCTTTCCAATCCTTTATTCATTAATGCAATTAGAACCCGCTGGGAAAAAATCAGTCCGCGGGTTTTAGCAAGGTTAGCCAACATATTATCCGGATAAACCTTCATACCGCTTACTACTTCAATAAATTTATTCAACATATAATCTAATGCCAAAGTAGAATCAGGAAAGATTACACGCTCAACCGAAGAATGGCTGATATCACGCTCATGCCACAGCGCCACATTCTCTAACGCCACCTGAGCATTTGCACGCAACAGGCGGGCCAAGCCACAGATACGCTCGCAAATTACCGGATTGCGCTTATGCGGCATAGCGCTTGAGCCCTTCTGCCCGCGGCCAAATGGCTCTTCAACTTCTAAAACTTCTGTTTTCTGTAGATGCCTTATTTCTGTAGCAAATTTTTCCAATGATGCGCCGATTACCGCAAGCGTTGCCATATATTGTGCGTATACATCCCGTTGTATTACCTGTGTGGCGATATTTACCGGTTTAAGCCCAAGCTTTTTACAAACATAAGTTTCAACATAGGGCTCGATATTAGAATATGTACCGACGGCTCCGGAAAGTTTCCCTAAAGAAATTCCCTCCCCGGCTAATTTTAACCTGGCTAAATTACGTTTTGTTTCATCAAACCAAAGCGCAAGTTTTAAACCAAATGTGGTCGGTTCCGCATGCACTCCATGTGTACGGCCAACACAAGCCGTATCTTTATAATTTCTAGCCTTTTTCCCTAAAACTTTAAGCAACTTTTCCAAGTCTTCAATTAATATATCGGATGCGCTTTTTAACTGCACGCCTAACGTAGTATCTAAAATATCAGAAGAGGTCAGGCCCATATGTAAATACTGAGCATCCTTGCCTATATATTGGGCTACATTAGAAACAAATGCCACAACATCATGTTGAGTCTTGGCTTCGATTTTTTTGATTTCTGATAAATTAAATCTGGCTTTTTGTTTAATGCGTTTTACTGCTTGGGTAGGAACAATTTTCTTCGTGGAGTAGGCCTCCAAAACAAGTATCTCAATGGCAAGCATAGTCTTAAACTTAAACTCCTCCTGCCAGATACCCTTCATCTGCGCTAAGCTGTAGCGTTCAATCATTATGAGGTTCTCCTTTGTTGTTTGAGAGAATAATTATACCAAATAGTAACCTTTTTAGCAAATAAAAAAGGAGCAAAACAAAGGGGACGTTTCCCTCCAATAAAGAAGGGAAACGTCCCCTTTGTTTAAAAACTAATGTTGCAATCGGCTTATTTTGCTTTATAATTAATAAATAACCGGAGGACAAAAATGTTAAGGATTTTACGTAATAAGAAAACTGCAAAGAAAGTCTGGATTGGCCTGGCTATAATTATTATCCCTGCCTTTTCTCTTTGGGGCTTTGGGGGCGCATTTCGCAATAAAGAAGAAACTGCCGTTGTCGGAAAAATCTATGGCCGCAATGTTTCAAATCTTGAACTTAAAGAATCGCTGTCTGCTGTAAAGACTGCAGCCCTAGTGCGATTTGGAGATAATCTACCTGATATTGAAAAATACTTAAACTTAGAAGCACAGGCTTGGCAAAGACTTGTACTTTTACATGAAGCAAAAGTACGTAAAATCATAGTAAGTGATAAAGAACTTGTCAGCACGATCCAGGGAATGCCCTTTTTTCAGGATAAAAACGGTTTTAGTAATAAAACCTACATCGAAACCTTACGCTATGTCTTCAGGCTCCAACCGCGTATTTACGAAGAACAGATGCGCCAAGATTTAATCCTGGCTAAACTTTACGATCAGGTCACTGCAAGCATAAAATTAAGTGACGAATTAATTCAACAGGAGTACTTAAAAGTAAACCAGGAACTAAATATTGAGTATATCAGGAGCTTATTTTCAGATTTTTCTGCAAAAATCAAACCTACTGAGCAAGAAATCTCCGATTACTTTACTAAGAATAAAGCAATGTTTAAGACGCCTCCCACTAAAGATATACCAACACGTATTCCAGAATTAGCTGAAGTCAAAGATAAGGTTAAAGAGGCCCTGATTAAAGAAGAATCCAAAAAAATGGCAGATAATAAAATAAAGCAGTGCGAAGAAAAATTAAAGAAGTTAGATTTTAAACAAGCAGCTGCCGCCTGTGGCCTAAAAACCATAAAAACTGCCTTCTTTAAATCAAGCGGCCAGATTGAAAACTTAGCTGCTGCGGGGATTTTTTGGGATGCCGCAAAAAAACTAAAGGATAAAGAAATAAGCAGTATCCTCTCTAATGAAAAAGGCTATTATATTATCAAGCTAGGTTCAATTAAGCCAATCGATGAGGCTAAATTCGCTAAAGAAAAGGCGGAATTTGGCCAGAAGTTATTATCCGAAAAGAAAAATGAGATTTTTGTTAATTTCACTGAAGGGTTAGTCAAAAAAGCTCAATAAATAAAGGGACCGTTTCTATTTTAACGATACAATTGATAAAAAAATAGAAACGGTCCCTTTATTTTTAACTTACTTTAATTGCATTAACCGGACAAGAATCAGCCACTTCCTGTAAATTACAGGTCGCGCAAGTTTGCGCCTTAACATGAGCAATCCCATCGCCCTGCACCTCAAAAACATCCGGGCATGATTGTTCACATAAACCGCACCCTACACATGTGGAAGCATCAACCGTAACCTTTGACATGTTAACTCTCCTTGTGTACGAACACAACACCGGCGCAATTCTTCGCCACAGGCGAACGCTGGCCCAATTCCATTAAGGGTCAGGCGCTTATTAGCGGCCGGGTGTATCTATCTCTCCAAAAGATTTTCAAACATCTCTTCATGATCAACTTCTTCACTCAATATATGAGTAACCAGCTGATAGGTAACATTATCTTTACCAAGTGTCTTCTTGGCAATTTTATTATAAACCTCGATTGCCCCAGCTTCTGCCTCAGTCACAATACGGATAATACGATTAATATCCGCAGTATTTTTCGGAGGCATTAAATATGGGGAATTGGCTCCTTTTTCTAAATCCATCGGATTAGCTGGCGGAACATCCCCTAACTTTGTGATTAAATCCGCCAATTCACCGGCGTGCTCTAATTCATCCTTGGCTAATTTCTGGAGCATCTCCTGTATATCTTCATAGGCGCGCCCGGAAACAATCTGGGCCATATACCAATAAAGATAAAATGCCAACCACTCATCGCAATATGCTTTATTTAAATCTTTAACCAGGTCTTTTAAGCTTACATCGACAATCGCTCTTGCTTGCTTTCCCATGTCTACCTCCCCCTATTAAGATTCTAACTTCAGATTGTACTTCTTTATATTATTATCCGCAATCTCCTGAATTTTTTTAACCTCTTCAGGATTATTGAGGAGATGTTTAAATCTGCCTTGGGTCTTTAAATATTCTTCAACCGGTTTAGGAGTAATTTGTTTACGGCCGGCTAATACTCCAAATTCATATTCAAATAAAGGATAAAGCCCTGTTTCTACTGCTAATTTTGCCACTGGCAGCATCTGATTTGCTTCATGACGCCAACCTAAGGGGCAAGACGCATGTATCTGAATATATTTTGGGCCTTTTATAGAGAATGCTTTTTTTACTTTACGCGATAAATCCTGCGGAAAACCCACAGAAGCGCAAGCTACATAAGGAATCCCATGCGCAGCACAAATCTCAGGTACCGGTTTTTTGGGCCGAATATTTCCCGAGGACTGCGCGCCTGCGGGACTCGTGGTAGTATTGGTATTAAAAGGAGTAAGCCCGCTACGTTGTACTCCGGTATTCATATATGCTTCATTATCATAGCAAACGTACAAAATATCATGGCCACGCTCAAGCATGCCGCTTAATGCCTGAAGGCCAATATCGCCGGTCGAACCATCTCCGCCCTGGGCAATAACATTAGTGGCATTCTTTTTTCCTAAATATATCAGCGCTGCTTCGACACCTGAGGCAACGGCCGCGGAATTTTCAAATAATGAATGGATCCACGGCACTCCCCAAGCAGTATCCGGATATTTAGTCGTAAAAACTTCTAGGCAGCCGGTGTTATTGACGACAATGGTATTAGCTCCGGCGGCTTCAATGACAAGGCGCGCAGCAATTGCCTGGCCGCATCCGGCGCAAGCGGTATGTCCTGATCTAAATAAAGGGCTATTCTCCATATTCTTCCTTGAGTAACTCTGGTTTTAAATCTATAAAATCAGAATTAACTTCCTTGGCATTGAGCCTTCTAAATACTTCATGAACAGATTCCAATGTTATATCTCTCCCGCCTAAACCTGCAACAAAGCTACTAACCACTTTCGGACCCTTTTTCTTGCCATAAAATGCCGCTTTTATCTCAACGGCAATCGGTGCATAAGCCCCCAAAGAAACGGCCTTATCTAAAACCGCAACTTTTGCCACATCCTTTAAAGCTTCATAAACTCTTGCATAAGGAAAAGGCCGGTAGGTGATAATACGTAGGAGCCCGACTTTTTTGCCTTTTGCCCGCTGCTCATCAACTACTTCCTTGATCGTGCCGCAAACCGAACCCATAGCCACAATCACTTTTTCGGCATCCTTAGTCTGATATTCCTCAACCAGCAAATCTTTATAATCTCGTCCAAAAACAGCATTAAACTCGCCACTTATCTCGGATAAATATCCGATTGACTCTCTCATTGTTTCCTGGATAGCAAAACGCGCTTCCATATAATAATCCGGATCAGCTAAAAGCCCCATAGAGACGGGGTTGGCCGTATCTAATTTATATAAAGGTTTATACGCTGGTAAAAACTTATTTACTTTATCCTGTTGCGGCATATCCACTGTTTCCATGCCGTGAGTAAGAATAAATCCGTCCATGCAGACCATTACCGGAAGCATTACTCTCTTATCTTCAGCCAGCCGATAAGCAATAAGATGGAAATCGACTGCCTCCTGGTTATCTTCGGCATAAATCTGAAACCATCCGGAATCGCGCAACGATATAGAATCCTGCTGGTCATTCCAGATATTAATGGGTGCACTTATTGCGCGGTTAGCGCAAGTCATAACCACAGGTAGGCGCATTCCGGCGATATTAAAAACCACCTCCTGCATATAAAATAAACCTTGGGAGCTAGTCGCCGTATAAACGCGCACACCGGTGGCTGAACCCCCTAAAACCACAGAGGCTGCAGAATGCTCACTCTCTACATTAACAAACTGAGAATCAAGCTCTTTATTTGCCACCATCTGCGCCAAATCTTCAACAATATGCGTCTGGGGAGTTATCGGATAGGCAGAAATTACACCAGGCTTAGTTGCCTTAATAATTTCTGCTATTGCGTGTGATCCTTCTATAAATTCTTTCATTTATCCTCTTCTTTTGATTCTTCGCCAACCATCTCAATGTCTTTTTTCGGGCAGATATCCGCGCATAAGCCGCAGCCCTTGCAAAAATTGTAATCTACGGAATAGGTGTTCTTTTCTTTTCCGTAAATACAGCCTTCAGGGCAAATCTGTAAACACAACTTACAGGAAATACAGTTCTTATGTAAAAAATGCGGACGAACTAAAGTCCTCCAGGTACCGGTCTTAGCGCCTTTACTTTTTAATGGATTTACGTTTAATGGCCCGAACATTTTATCCTTTTAATTTATTCTTAACAAATTCAAAACCTTCTTTAACTGCCGCAACATTGCCTTCTTGAGCCTTGCCGCTAAAGCGATTTTTAACTACCGCAATAAGATTATCTAATTTCAATTCTCCGGTAGCAGCTGCAAATGCACCGATCAAAGCGGTATTGCCCAGGGGACGCCCGATATTTTTTAAAGCAATATCATTAGCAGGAACGATAAAAGCTTTCTGTTTGGCTTTTAACTTAGACAATACCAGGTCTTCTTTACCATTTATAATAGCTATCCCATCATCTTTTAGCCCGGAAAAACAGTTAAACCCACGCATAAGGGTAGGATCAACGATAATTACATAGTCAGGTTCATAGATCTGGCTGCGCAAACGTACCGGATCGGTATCTACGCGCACAAAGGCGTTCATCGGAGCGCCCATTCTGGCTGCTCCGAAGTTTGGAAAAGCATACGGGTATTTACCCTCGTTAAAGTAGCTAAACCCCAATAATGCTGCTGTAGTGATTGCGCCCTGGCCTGCGCGGGCATGAATTCTGATTTCTTTCATAATGCTCCTAAAAAAAGCCAAACAAAAGTTTTTTAATTATATAGCTTAAGATTGACTTTGTCAAATGGTTTATTTAGTTGGCTTAAAATCAGGGGACGGTTCTGTTAAAAACAGAACCGTCCCCGTGTTTTAGAGGTTTTTACGGATAAACGCGCTGGTTTGATTAAGCAGGCTCAAAATCTCTTCAGCCTTGCGCGTATCCAAGGTTCCTAAACCGCATGCCGGGCTAATAAGTAGTCTTTTCAGCAGAAGATCACGGTCAATTCCCTTCTTAACCAATATGCCTAAGCCAGTTTTTATCTTTTGAGCCAGAATATCAGGAGTTTGACTGCCGTCATACCCCTGAGTAGGAGCAACCCCCCAACAGATAATCCCCCCTCTTTTTAAAAAAGCCTTTAGATCATTCGAATAGAGCACAAACCTCTCCTGGAATTCAAAAGCATCAAAATTGATTATCTCTATTCCCGGGCAATCCGTAAGCATAGACCAATCCGTATTGCCGCAACAATGTACTCCCACAAAACAATTCTTATCTTTTAGACCATCAGTAAGTTCAGAGAAAACTTCAATTACATCCTTGCGGTCAATTGGCGTGTATGCCGAGCCTACTCCAGTCAAAAATGGCTCATCAAAGAACATAATCATTTTTTTTCCGAACCTCTTGAATAAATCCAATTGCCAAAGAGCCTTCATACCCAACCCCTTAATCATTGCCTGTTTTAATACCTCATCATGAAAAATAGCCTTACCGTCTGAATCGGTTATGCCAAAACAAAAGGTAAAAGGCCCGGTAACCTGGCATTTAATAAACTCGATACCGGATAAATCTATATTATTAAGATGCTGA